>JACQAR010000017.1 GCA_016194825.1 Chlamydiia bacterium | reverse complement strand
AGCATACCACTTGCAAAGAGATTACTGATCGTGATAGGCTGCCTGACCAGCAGCCGGTTCATCTTCAGAAGAAAGAAGAAACGAACCGTGAAGCAAACAACTTTTACCTAAAAAGTTGTCCAGCCCATTGGGTCCACCTCACCTGGAGCTACTACAAAAATCTTCTTGTCGCTCAAACGAGCAACTTTAGTAGAGTGCTTTTCGACACTCTCTAAAGCAAGAGAAGCAATTCTTTGAGCAAGAGCACGGTGCTCTGGAGTATCAATTCTATCGCCATAATTTGTAGATTGAAGCTTTACTTGAGAACTTAAATACCGATCTTTCAATTTTAGGATTCGCGTCACGGCTTTATTTAATTTTTCCTCAGGAATACGACCATTCTTAACTGCTTCAACAAGCGCACCATGAATTCTTTGCACATCAGCAGTAGTCAATTCAAAGCCCGCATGCTCGCCAACCAATAGTTTGCCGCCTAAACAGAGGAGATCGCATCCTGCATTTAAAGCCATGATGGAAGCCTCATCGACAGAATGACACTTGTTCAGAACTCCATCCATCACTAAAGAGTCTGCAACAATCACTCCTTGAAACCCGATTGTTTCTCTGAGGTAAGTTAGGGTTTTTTCGGAGAGAGTAGAACAATTCTCTGAATCTAAAGCAGGCACGAGAATATGAGCAGTCATGATTGCATCAGCAGAAGAAGAAAGCTTCGCAAAGGGAAGAAGCTCTACCGATTCCAGCGCTTCCTTGGATTTACGGATTACAGGCAAATCTTCATGAGGGTCTACAGCCACATCACCATAACCAGGAAAGTGTTTTAAAGTGGCAATGATCTGGGCTTGCTTAAAACCCTCTAGAAATTGTTTTCCAAATGCAGTGACCATGTCTGGACTATCTCCAAAAGAGCGGACCCCAATCACAGGATTTCTCGGGTTGCTATTCACATCGACCACAGGAGCCAGATTCATGTTGATTCCAACAGCTTGTAATTCTTCTCCCATGAAAAAAGCTGCTGTTTTCGCAAGTTGGAGGTCTCCAGCTTCTCCGAGCGCCCTGTTTCCTGGAAAATGAGTAAACCCAGACTGCAAACGGGCGACCACCCCTCCTTCTTGATCTGCAGCAATAAGAAGAGGGATGGAGAAACGATTCTCTTTTGCCAACTTTTGAAGACCCGAACTCAAGGTAAATACCTGTTTGGGAGAACGCAACCCATTGGACCAATTGTAATAAATAACTCCACCAACCTTTACGTTCTGGATCAGAGTTTTTGCATCATCATTGACCGCTTCTCCATGAAAATGGACCATTAAAACTTGTCCTACTTTCTCCTCTAACGACATTTTTTCCAAAAGTTCTGACCCAAAACAACAACTCATCCATACGGATAAAGAAAAGAAAATGTTCCATCTCATAACTTTCTCCTAAATGTCTTTGGCGTCAAAATCGTATAGAAAAATTTGAATCCTGTCTATGAAAATCAGGGTCGCTATCCAGACATAGGAATCTTTTTGCCAACATTCGTGCATATTGAACCTATCTCAGCAAAAGGTTTCAGTCGATTTTTAAGATAAAATGCCTGTAAAATATATTCTACGGCAATTATCCAACCAGAAATTATAGCGACTTTACTCTTCGTATTTGTTGTTGAGAAATATAGCGATAAGGAGAGCACTAAATGTCAATATAGCACCGATCCAACTGGGTGATGTGTAGCCTAACCCAAAGTAAATTCCAAGACCTCCGAGAAAAACACTAAGAGAAATTCCAAGATTGAATGCAGCGATATTGGTAGAAGAAGAAAGTGTAGGAGCAGTTTTAGCACGGCGCACGACTTGCATTTGTAGAGACGGAACTGTTCCGAACCCAATAATTCCTAGAAAGAATAAGGTGATTGCAGCAGGCCATTTTGCATGCGCTGTCCAAACAAGAATAAGGAGTGTGAGAGCTAGAAGAAAAAGAGTGGTATAAAGAGTTGCTTTTAATGATTTATCAGCTGCTTTCCCTCCCAAAAAATTGCCGATCATTAGCCCCAATCCAAATAGAACAAGGAGGTAGGCTACCTCTGATTGGGTGAAATAAGTCACATTAATCAACAGCGGAGCAATATAGCTAAAAGAAGCGAATAACCCCCCAAATCCAAGAGCTGTTACTAATAAGGCAAGACCGATATCAGGACGCATAAGAGCACTAATTTCTTTGGACAGATGAGTCGGTGGTAAAGTTAGCCGATGAGGAATAAAAAGTATGATCCCAATAAGACCTAAAATGCCAACTGCACTTATGGCGTAAAAAGGGGCGTGCCATCCCAAACTCTCCCCCATTAACGTTCCAAGAGGCACTCCTAACACATTAGCTAAGGTTAACCCAGAAAACATAAGAGCTACTGCCATAGATCGTTTGCTTGGTTCAACAATATGTGATGCTATAACAGCGCTGATGCCAAAAAAAGCGCCGTGACAAAGTGCAGCTAGTATCCTCCCTATGATCAGAAGAGTGAACGTCTCTGCAAGAGCAGAAATCACATTTCCAAGAACAAATAGAACGAGCAAGCATATTAATACATATTTACGTCGAATGTGGATTGTAAATACGGTGATAAGCGGCGCTCCTACCGTTACACTTAATGCATAGGTAGTCATCACCCAACCTGCCGCAGGAATCGATACATTTAAATCTGTTGCCAACACCTTGAGTAAACCTGCGATCACGAATTCGGTTGTGCCGATACCAAAAGAGCATATTGCCAGTATAAATAAAATGATCGGGGCTTCCTTGCAAGGTTGAGATTTTCCTTGAAAGGGTGCATGGAAATTTTCTATACCACCAGCATCAAACTCGCTCATATGCCTTGGATGTAATTGATTCAAAAAAAAAGATCAACAAAGTCTTTAGTCAAGGCAGATGCTAACGCAATAATCCCTGCTGGCTATAACGAACTTCTAAATGAACTTAAAGAAAAAATTAGAAATGCGCAACTTAAGGCGGCTTTAGCTGTCAATGAGGGGCTGATCCGCCTGTACTGGGATCTTGGTAAGACAATTGTTGAAAAACACCGGCAGGAGAAATGGGGTTCAAAGGTAGTTGATAATATTGGTTTAGATCTGCAGCAGTCTTTCCCTGGAGAAGGCGGTTTTTCACGATCTAACATCTTCTATATGAAATGCTTTTATCTGGCATATGAAATCGAGTAGGAGGGAGCGTTTCCGCTCCCGTCCTCTCACACCACCGTACGTACGGGACCGTATACGGCGGTTCATGATCACTGTGACCTAGCTGGTATTATGTCCATCATAGGCGTATATCCCATCGCTTCGATGACTCCGTTCGATACGGCTCTATGCATGCCATTGGTTTTGGCCATTTTCCATGGTCCTTTGCTACTGCATGCAACCTTTCTTGCCGTATGTGGCTTGAGTCCTAGTGCTACTAGCCGCTTATATCGAGTCCGAGGTTTCTTCCACTGTCTCCAGAGAATATCCCGTATCTTGCGCCTAATCCACATGTCCAGATCTTCAAAAACCCTTCGTCCTCCCGCTAAGCCAAAATAGTTGGCCCACCCTCTGGTAATTGGCATGAGTTGCTTCCGGATGCTTTCCGTCAGCTTACTGCCTCTCATCCTCTTGGTGATGCCTCTTATTTTGTCTTTTATGCGTTTGACTCGGCTTTCGTGGACCACAATTCGGTTTGGTTCTTTTCCCTCCGTAAAGGTAAACCCCAGGAACTTCCGTTTCCATGGATTATCCACTGCACTCTTCTGCTGATTTACTTTGAGTTTGAGCTTCTCTGTCAGGTATCGAACTGTTGCTTCCATGACGCGTTTTCCTGCTTTCTCTGACTTAACGTAGATGTTGCAGTCGTCCGCATATCTAGCAAACCGCAGTCCTCTCTTCTCGAGTTCTCTGTCAAAATCGTCCAGCATAATATTGGATAACAACGGCGAGAGTGGGCCTCCTTGTGGGGTGCCTTCTTCCGTTGGTTTAACAAGTCCATCCTCCATGACTCCTGATTGCAGGAATCTCCTGATCAGTAGAAGGATCTTCTTGTCTTTTACCCGTCTTGCCACTCTCGCCATTAACATGTCATGGTTGACTTTATCGAAGAACTTTTCTAGATCGATGTCTACCACCCACTCGCATCCTTCCTGGATGTACGTGTGAGCCTGTACCACCGCTTGTTGAGCACTTCGATTCGGTCTAAATCCAAAACTGTATTGTGAGAATGTGGGATCGAAGACAGGAACCAGTTCTTGATGTATAGCCTGTTGGATAATCCGATCCATAACGGTTGGGATTCCCAATTGTCGAACCCCATTCCCGTCCGGTTTCGGTATTTCTACTCGCCTTACTGGGCTTGGTCTATATTTTCCGTCAAGAATGTCCTGTTTAATCTCAGGCCATTGCTCTTGCATGACCTTTTTGATTTCTTCGGTGGTAATACCGTCTATGCCGGGAACGCCCTTGTTGCGTATAACCGCCGCAATGGCCTCCTTCATATTACATTCGTCCACTACACTTTCTATCGTAGTGATATAGGTGTCGTGGCCGCTAGGTAGGAAAGTTGTTTCCCTCTCTGCCTTGTCAACCATCGCGCTATTCAGAAGTGGTACGAGGCTCTCCCCCGATTCTTCCGCTTGAGCTTTAGACTTCTCTGCTTTTCTGCGATTATCTGTTGTCATAGGAGTTTGGGACTTCCCTTCGTTTTCATGTTCGGACCTTCAGCGTTAAAAAAAACGCCTACTACGTCGTCTGCTGACTGCTGTATCGTTCACGTCGTCTCTCCGAGACACCTCTAGCTCTGTCGTTCCCCTCTTTTGTCGGGTACTTGTCAGGCGTGAATACAGCTCTCACCGGGTAATTCGCTACACTTTCCTGCTAACCTGTCGCATCTACATAGAGTCCTTCTGAGTAAGTATTGGACTTCGGATTCAAATGCATCCTTATCCAAGGACCACTGCCTCATATGCGCTCCCTGTTCGTCAGGTCAGCATTTCGTATACGGCTTTCTTCAGATTCCACCTCACGGTGGACACCCTTGCCTTCTCTAACGGTTCTCCTTACCAGAGCCCGTGGAGGACTTTCACCTCCTAGTGTAGCGACATACCGGTCGCACATTATCTAACAGCTGTTAGACAATTGCATAATGATCCATTAGTACCCTTTTTTAACATACCTTGGGGTCACAATTTCGTCCTGTTAGACAAGCTAAAAAGCTTTGAAGAGAGGTTGTGGTATGCCAAGAAAATTATTGAACACGGTTGGAGCCGAAGCATCCTCACGATTTGGATTGAAAATGATCTTTATCGTAGAGAAGGAAAAGCGATCACCAATTTCAAGACCACCTTACCAGCTCCACAATCAGATTTAGCTCAGCAGACTCTCAAAGACCCTTACGTCTTTGATTTTCTCACGCTCCACAAGGAACATTTGGAGAAAGACTTGGAAGATGGGCTAGTCAACCATATTCAGAAATTTCTGATTGAATTGGGGCAGGGGTTTGCATTTATGGGTCGGCAGTATCTGCTGACTGTAAGCGGGCAGCCATTCTACATCGATTTGCTTTTCTACCACGTCAAGCTTCGCTCTTTTGTCGTTGTTGAGCTAAAAGCAAAAGCTTTCAAGCCAGAAGATGTGGGTCAGTTGAATTTCTATCTGTCTGCTGTTGATGATATGATCAAGCATCCGACTGATAACCCAACAATTGGGATTTTGCTCTGCAAAGACAGGGACAAAGTCATTGCTGAATACGCCTTCAGGGGCATTGATCGACCAATGGGGGTCGTGGAATATGAAACCATGCTTACCAAGGCCATACCAGAAGATTTGAAATCTAGCTTGCCGACTGTGGAAGAAATTGAAGCTGAATTGTCTCCAAGCCCACCAGACAATATATCCTGATTAGTTAAAGCAGGACGGCGTCGGACAGCCACCGCTTTTGAGCCCGTCTGCATCGCTCAACTTATTCAAGTTGAGCTGCTTCGACGCCGGCTTCGCCTGGCTCAAAATCGGGGCGCCTCCTTGGCATCTCCCGATTTTTGAATCTCTCTCAGTATACATAGTCCTGAGAACGGTAGTACCTTCTCTCTTGAGAATTAGCTGTTTAAAAGGGAGTGCTAATGTAAAATCCGGAATATATCCGGAATAGACATTCCAAATTGGCGCTTCAAGACAATTTTTGAGGCACCCGTTTGGGTGATTTAAGGAAATCTAGAATTCCGGATATACTCCGGATCATTTACGCCGGCAAGAACGTAAAAGATTTGGCCAGAACTGGAATCCTTTCTGGCGGGCGAGCGAGACGCTCGTCCCGTCCCGAAAGCCGGTTCAGACGGTTTTTTCGAAGCGAAAAAACATCGCCTTTCACTTCGATTCCAGACGGAAGCCACGCAGGTGGCTTCCTTTCTGGCCAATTTTGTGCCAAAATTGGCCAGAACTGGAATCGAACCAGCGACACAAGGATTTTCAGTCCTCTGCTCTACCATCTGAGCTATCTGGCCTTATGAAAAGAATCTAGCATAAGCCACAGAACCCATTTCTGGCAAGGTAAGAGACCTTCTCTGAATTCAGAGAATGTCTCTAAGGAGTCTCGAGATTTTTCTACGAACCAGTAGGAAGAAGGGCCGCCGCATGAGGGGTCTGCCGCGCCTCCATCTCAATCATGTCCTTGACAATCTCCACCGCCTCTTGCATCTGCAGATCGTCTAAGCCCACCTGCAGCTGATCGTCAATGCTGTTGACCGGCATTTCGTGATAGCTGCGCCCCTGCTGCTTCCGGAGATACGACTGATACTCTCGGTTAGTCGCAATCCGCTCAGCACTGTTTTGCCGCAGAACAGGGAGCATCTTCTTCCAATAACTGACCACCCTCTGCAAGTACGGCATATACCTCTTCTCAAAAATCTGACGCGCCCTTTGATCCAAATCACTGAGCGGATCGACAAAGGCAGGGGATGCCTGGTCAGGAGTCAGAGCAAACTCAAGATACCGCTCCCCAATCTTGTAAGGAGCATACTTCCCAGGCAACACGATGTCCGCTATCACCCCTTCAATCTGCGTGCTGCGCCCAGAAGGAGTATAATAACGCCCTACGGTTATCTTGAAGAAATATTCTGCCTTCTCATCCGTAATCGTCTGGTACTGGATCGATCCTTTGCCAAATGTGTTCAGATCACCCACAACAAGAGCCACCCCGTAATCTTGCAGAGCCTGGGCTACGATCTCCGCCGCAGAAGCAGACATTTTCGAAGTGAGCACTACAAGCGGACCACTGTAAAAATTGCGCGCTACAATGTTGCGTAAATAGTGAATCTCTCCATGCCCATACTTGGAGATAACGACCACCCCATTGGAAAGGAACAGCCCAGCCACTTTCACCGCCTGGCTGAGAAACCCACCCGAATTTTCACGCAGATCGAGCACAAGCCCGACCAACTCTCCATGATCACGGAAGGCAAGAATGGCTTCTTTGATGTCTTTTTCACTGCTGATTCCGTCGCTGCTCTCATAGAATGAGTGTAAAGAAATTTTGCCAATGATCCCCTCTTTCACTTTCACATAGCTCGTCTCAATCCTCTCTCCTTGCATGACGATGGGGCGCTTGAGGAGATCGACACGGAAAAAACGCGCCTCCCCAGTCTCTGTATTGACGCGCTTGAAGCCGAGAGAGAGATGCCCTCGATCCTTCTTTTTGAGCAGATCGAGTACCTCAGCAAAAGAGAGGGGTTCGATCTCTTTCCCATCAATCTCTACGAGCAGATCGTTGATGGCGATGCTGCCATTTTGCTGCGCGGGACTCCCCTCAATGAGCTCGGCAATCATGATCCCATCAATCCCCTCAGAGAGAATAATGCCTACTCCCTCAAATTGCTTCTCGAGGTTCAGACGCATCTCTTGGGCTTCCTCAGGACTGAAAAAAGAGGTGTGGGTGTCGAGACTTTTGGCAAATGCCTTTAAGATCCGAAGCGAAAAGAGATGCTCCACCCGAGCCCTTTCCATCGCCTTGCCATTGCCATCTAAATAAAGATAATTATTCTCCATCCGACGCACCTTCTTATCGAAAAGGGCAAAAACCTTCGTCTTCCTCTCCCGACTGTCAAGTCGCGTCCGAGTCAAATGAAACAGGAAAAACCGGACCATATGCGCTCGCTGACGCTCCAGAAGCTCTTCTTGCGTCCGGGCAAAGCGGGAATGTACCCCCCCAATTACCTGTACTGCCCCTGCATCTCGATCCACTAAGGCAGAACCCAGAGCCGCCCGATTGGACTGAAAACGGAGGATCGCCCGCTGAAACAACTGAGTCATCTGCTGAAGATCCGAATAATCCCCCGCTCGTAAGCGGTGGGTGATCTCTTCGCACTCTTTGTCACTGAGGTTCAAATAAGAAAGGATCTCTGACTCAAGTAGATAAGACTTGTCTGGATCGAATTGTTCGACATAGACCTTCATGAAACGGCGGACTAGGGCAGGATGCCAATCGTGGCTCTCAATATGAAAGTGGAAAAAGCGATCGACAACATTTGTAATGTCGTTGATTTTCAACTGCGTAGTAGCAGCCTCAGCGACCCCTATCCCTAAGAAGAAGAGGCCCAACATCGACAGAATCTGTACAATCCGCTTCACAACGTCCTCTACCTCAGTGTGAATAAAAAAATGGGAGGAGAGGAAAATCAAGAACCGAAAGAAACTTCCAAACTTAGCGTCGTAAGCTTCGTCTTGTTCCTCTAGCCTCCCACTCGGATTGTATAATTAAAGTATTTAATTAATCAATATTAATTATAAACAGTTAAAACTTAGTTATAGTTAATAATTAATTAAATCAATTAAACAAAACAGATTCTCCAGGTGTGGTCGAAGCTGTTTACGAAGTTTTTGCCATTAATCCCCCCGTTCCGTATACTGATTGACTATCATACCGTTAATTTCAGGAGATTGGCATTCATGCCCACTTACAACCAGCTAACTAGAAAAGGACGTACACCAAAAGTGCGTCGGACAAAGTCCCCTGCACTCCAGCAGTGCCCTCAGAGACGAGGAGTCTGCTTGCAGGTCAAAACAAAAACTCCGAAGAAGCCAAATTCCGCCTTGAGGAAAGTGGCATGGGTCCGCCTATCGAACGGACAAGAGATCATTGCCTACATTCCCGGAGAAGGCCATAACCTTCAGGAACACAGCATCGTTCTCGTGCGAGGCGGCCGGGTCAAAGACCTTCCGGGCGTTCGCTACCACATTGTCCGCGGCGCGCTCGATTGCGCAGCGGTCAAAGATCGAAAGAAATCTCGCTCTAAATATGGTGCTAAACAGCCCAAGTAATCCGTAACCCCTTAAGGAAAAGAAAAGTATGTCAAGAAGACGCCGCGCATTCAAACGCCAGATTGATCCCGATCCGATCTACCAAAGCCTCCTCGTTTCAAAATTCGTCAACAAACTCATGGAAGGGGGCAAAAAATCAGTCGCTCGCCGTATCCTCTATAAGGCTTTGGAAAAATTTGCAGAAAAGATCAAAGCGGAAAATCCCCTAGAAGCGTTTGAGCAGGCGCTCGAGAACTCTAAACCTTCCCTCGAAGTCAAAACGCGCAGAATCGGCGGAGCGAACTACCAAGTTCCTATCGAGATTCCCACAGAACGGCGCAATGCTATGGCTATGCAGTGGATCATTTCTCATTCCCGCTCTAAACCAGGGCGTTGTATGGAAGAAGCGCTCGCAAGCGAACTGGTCGATTGCTATAACAACCAAGGCGCTACCATCAAGAAAAAAGACGACACACACCGCATGGCCGAAGCTAATCGCGCCTTTGCTCACTACAAATGGTAAAAATTCATGGGAAAACGACCAGAGACAGATAAACTCGAAAACGTGCGCAATATCGGGATCATGGCCCATATTGACGCAGGAAAAACGACGACCACTGAAAGGATCCTGTTCTATTCTGGCCGCGTGCACCGGATCGGTGAAGTGCATGAAGGCGCTGCCACCATGGACTTCATGGAGCAAGAGCGTGAACGAGGCATCACCATCACCTCTGCCGCCACTACCGTCTACTGGAAAGACTGTAAAATCAACATCATTGACACCCCTGGCCACGTCGATTTCACCATCGAGGTAGAGCGCAGCCTCCGCGTATTGGACGGCGCAGTCGCCGTATTTTGCGCAGTAGCTGGCGTCCAACCTCAATCGGAAACTGTCTGGCGACAGGCTGATCGCTATGGTGTGCCACGCGTTGCGTTCGTCAACAAGATGGACAGAACAGGCGCCGATTTCTTTGCTGCTGTCCGCTCGATGAAAGAGAAACTGCATGCCAATGCGATTCCGGTACACTGCCCGATTGGCGCAGAATCAGAATTCAAAGGGATGGTCGATCTCATCGCCATGAAAGCGTATCTCTTCCATGACGAGACAATGGGTGCCAAATACGACGTCGAAGAAATCCCCGCCGACCTGCTGGAAACCTGCAAAAAAATGAGAGGCGAGCTCCTTGAAGAGCTGGCAACTTTGGATGAGTCGAATGAAACCTTCATGGTGAAGGTGCTGGAATCACCTGATGCCATCTCAGAAGACGAAATCCACGCTGTTTTGCGCAAGGGAGTCATCCAAAACAAAATCAATCCCGTTCTCTGCGGCACTGCTTTCAAAAATAAAGGTGTGCAGCAGATTCTCGATGCAGTTGTCCGCTGGATGCCCTCTCCACTGGACCGAGGGATGATCAAAGGGCATAAACTCGATTCAGATGAAGATCTGCTGCTCTCCCCTTCCGATAACAGCCCCCTTTCCGCTTTGGCATTTAAAATCATGACCGACCCGTATGTTGGTAAGCTCACCTTCATCCGGATTTATAGCGGTACTCTGGCCAAAGGGACAGCCATCATCAATACAACGAAGGACAAAAGAGAGCGCGTGTCTCGCCTGCTCGAAATGCACGCCAACCAAAGAAAAGACCGCGACGAGTTCTATACAGGAGACATCGCTGCTTGCATCGGACTCAAATACACAAGCACCGGAGATACCCTCTGCCTGGAAGATCATCCTCTTTTGCTAGAGAAAATGAACTTCCCGGCGCCTGTCATTTCGATGGCCATTGAGCCCAAATCAAAAGCAGACCGAGAAAAACTCTCCATGGCACTCTCTGCGATGGCAGAAGAAGATCCCACGTTCCGTGTCCATACCAACGAAGAGACCGGACAAACCATCATCATGGGTATGGGGGAGCTGCACCTCGAGATCATCCGTGACCGAATGTTCCGCGAATTCTCCGTTGACGCCAATGTTGGCAAGCCCGAGGTCTCTTATAAAGAGACGATCACCATCCCCGCCAATACAGAAACCAAATACATCAAGCAAACAGGTGGCCGTGGGCAGTATGCGCACGTCTGCCTTGAGATCGAACCCAACGAGACAGGCAAGGGGAATGAAGTCGTCAGCAAGATCGTCGGAGGCGTCATCCCGAAAGAATACGTCCCCGCTTGTATCAAGGGGATTGAAGAAGGACTGACCACTGGCGTACTCGCTGGATATCCTCTCGTCGATGTGAAAGTCGCGATTGTCTATGGATCGTATCACGAGGTAGACTCTAACGAGATGGCGTTCAAGATCTGCGCATCGATGGCAGTAAAAGAAGCCGCTCGCAAAGCAAAACCGGTCATTCTCGAACCGATCATGAAAGTGGTCGCTGAAGCACCCGACAACTGTGTCGGCGATGTGATCGGCGATTTAAACCGTAGACGGGGAAAAATCCTCGGACAAGATTCGATGAAAGGAATCATCATCGTCAATTCAGAAGTTCCTCTCAGCGAAATGTTCGGGTATTCCACCCTCCTCCGCTCGATGACGTCTGGCCGCGGCACCTACACAATGGAGCCTAGCCACTTCGAGAAAGTCCCAACAAAAATCCAAGAAGAAATAGTGAAGAAGTAACATTATGGCAGCACCTAAACCTACTCCCTCTCCCAGAAAAAAAATCCGGATCCGCCTCAAAGCATTTGACCAGCGGATGTTGGACCGTTCCGTTCTCGACATTGTTGAGACCGCGAAACGGACAGGAGCCCGCGTCGTCGGTCCGATTCCCCTCCCTACCAAGAGAGAAATCTACACCGTCCTCCGCTCTCCTCATGTCGACCGGAAATCGCGCGAACAATTTGAAATGCGCACCCATGTCCGCGTCCTCGATTTACTCGATCCTACCCTCGACACCATCGACAAGCTCAAGGTCCTCCCTGTAGCTGCCGGTGTCGACATCTTGATGATTTTTAGAAACTGCTTGCAGTTTCGGATCAAACGAACGAGCCGACTTTTTAAAGTCGGCGAGAGAGAGCGATAAAAATCAGCGAAAAAAGAACGATTTTAGCAAACAAATGAGGTTATGCAAGAGGTCTAATATTTTTCGAGACTGTTGAAAAGAAAAACCCGGCTCAGAAAGGGCCGGGTTATTTAGGAATAAAGGGGGGTTAAGCTTGTTGTGACTCAGACTGCTGCGGTTGCCCTTGTTGCTGTGCCGCCGCGATGGCTTGCTCGATTGCTGTCTGCAAGCGGACCATCTTCGCTTCATGAGGGTTAAATGAACTGCCCTCATAGATAGCATCAGCTTTAGTTGTAACTGCGCTTCTCCATAAATTGAGGCTGCCGCTGACAGCGGTATACGCCGGTCTCCAAGCTTTTGGTTCTGGTGCTGGGTTCTGCTGAGCTGCGTCTTGACCTTCCGTCTGAGATGCACTCTCAGGCTGTGCCGGTGCTGGTTGTGGGAGATTTTTTGGCAATCCCATAAAACTTCTCAGCCTGTCCGTGTTAAAGTCACTGTTTGGGTCATTGGCATCAACTGGATACAGAGTAGGCTCCTTAGGTCCGTTCAATTGACCGATGATTTGCTCTACTTTGTGCCGTACCAAGAAAGTAGCTACTGCCAATGCAAACACGATTGGCATGCCAGTTACCAAAGCAATCGCCGCTAAAGCCACTGTCGTGATCATCGCAATATTGGAATACAGGGCAAGCCGATTGTATTCATAGCGATGACCTAAATACACCTTTTGCGCAGCAGTAAGGGTACTCTCTGCGGGAAGCGCATCTATTTGTTTTTTAGCATACTCTTGGGCATATTTGCCGAAATTTACAAAACTAGCCATGGGTTGATCCTCCTATTTGTGGTTAGTAAGAAGGGAGAAATGCTATCGCAGAGATCAATATTTATGCAAGAACATGTGAAAAAAAAAGTAAGAATCGTGTAAACGCTTAAGAAACAAGCGCGCTACTAGTACCTCGACTTAAAAAGTTTCACAAAGGATTTGTGTTCAGATTTTCCTGTCTAGCAAAGCGCGGAGCGCGAGGACAACTTGCATCAAGTTGTTGAGCGCAAGCGCAAAGCTAGGCGGGAAAATCTGAACCAAAGCCTTCTGAAAATTTTTAAGTCGAGGTACTAGTACATAGTTAAGAAAAATTTTACATATAACATGCTTTCGATTAACATAGTCTCTTTTCAAAGGAGATTGCCATGGGACAAAAGCAGAAACATGAAGTCAGGCTG
>JACQAR010000016.1 GCA_016194825.1 Chlamydiia bacterium | reverse complement strand
TGTCTTTTAAAGATTGCGGTGTCCCAAGTCTTTCGCTAGAAATGATAAACGACGCCATATCAATAGCCAGCTGAATTGCCCTTTGTAAATTGAGCACGACAATGTCTTGAACATCTAACTTATCCAGCCGTTGTAGGTCTCCTTGCACAGTGTCATGGATGCGCTTCAAACAGTTCTGGATGCTATTTATTTTAGCAATTAAGACATCAGGGTCTGTCATAATATTTCCGTTTTAAAATGTTTTGTTCCATAGGAAGACGGAGTTCTTTCAATTCGGCGTAATCAGAAAATAGCAACATCTGATATTGAGAGAATGTTTTTGAGTTATTAATTTTGAGCCATTTGCCATTTAAATATACCTGCATGCCAAGGATCGGGGATGCCGTATTTAAACAAATAAGATCGACTGGGTGGCCAAGTACAGCAGAGATTTCTTCTCTAAGTTGGATGATTTTATTGGTGTCTGGAATATGAGGCTGTTCAAACAACACGGCAATATCTACATCGCTTTGAGAAGTCGCCATATTTTTTGCATGAGATCCGAACAAGGCAATCGCAACGATGTGCGGGGTCGGCGCCAAAGCATGCAAAATTTTTTTTTCAAGCAGTTTCATTCTAAGCGGGCCAACCCCTTCTCCATACTTTTTTGGAACATATGATGAAAAAAGTAAAGAGAGGCTGTAAGACAGAGGAGATTGAGGGCGATACTCATCAGGAAATATCCTTCAGGAAATACCCCCGTATGAAGAATCGAGCGCATTCCCTCAAAGATGTAGGTCGTGGGGAGACAAAACGAGATGATTTGGGCCCATTTGGGTAGAACGTGTACGGGATAGAAAACGGCGCTGAATGGGGCAAACAAATAGGGCGTCATCCAGGCTAGCATTTCGAGCTTGTTCCCCCAGTAAATAATGAAGCCAGATGCCAAAAAACCTACGGACCAGCCAAAAACCAAAAGTGATGCAACGAAGGGAAGAAAGAGCCAGCCCACTTCAAAGACGTTGAGTGAATAGAGCACGTAGACGAACAGAGAGCCAAACAGAATCGTGCAGCAGAGTTTGCAGAGGCCCAAAAGAAGCATCCCACCAATCCATTCAGACACTTTCAGAGGAGTAGAAAAGAGATTGACCAGGTTTCGACTCCACAGCTCCTGCAAAAGGCTCACCGAAATATCGGTCGATCCTCGCCAGACAACCTGCCAAAAGACGAGCGCAGTCATTAGAATCAGGGGAAAATTGGGGAGATTGTTGAGATCTTGCACATAAACTGAGGTCAATCCCCATAGCAAGATATCGACGGCTGGCCAATAAAAGAGATCGCACAGCTGATGCAACCCTTTTTTGAGTACGAAAAAATAGCGCAAAAACACAGCGAACATGCGTTGAACATTCATCCTTTTTTCTCCGCTATCTTTAAGAAATAATCTTCCAGAGAAGGTTCTTTGATCTGGATGGCTGTATAGCTGATATCAGCGTGGACGAGGGCGCTCAAGAAAGGGGGGATTTCTTTTTCATCGAGAGCAATTTCGATCCGCCTTTGGTCAATGGTATATTTGAGTTTGCGCTTTTCCGCCAAGCTCTGGGTTCTCTTCATGCCATCCACAATGGTGAGGCGTAGCTCGAATGTAGAGACACTTTTAGCGAGATTTTGCGGAACGTCATCGGCGATGATCTTTCCATCCTTCAAAAAGATTGTCCGGTCGCATAGTTGTGCGACCTCCTCCATTTTGTGAGAAGTGAAGAGGATAGAAACCCCCAATTGTTCTCTTTGTTCCAAGAGGAATTTACATACCTCTCTTGAAACATCCGGATCCAAAGAAGCGGTCGGTTCATCCAAAAGGACGATCTTGGGCTTCGTAAAAAATGCCTTCACGATCGTCAACCGTGTCAGCTGTCCTGCAGAAAGAGCGCCGACCGGTTGGTGTCTTTTCTCGTAGAGACCGAATCGCTCGAGCAGAGGAGCCGACCTTTTCTCTGCTTCGTCCAGACCATAGAACAGCCCAAAACACTTCAGGTTCTCCTCAATCGTCAATGCCGCTGGCAGACTAGTGTAAGTGCTGGCAAAAGAAACCGACTGAAGAATTTCTGAGCGGTAGCGAGGGAACTCTTTGCCAAAATAGCGGATTGAGCCCGAAGTGAGAGAAAGAGTGCCGAGCAACATCTGGATCGTGGTCGTTTTCCCTGATCCGTTCGGGCCCAAAAACCCAAGGATTTCCCCTGCTTTGAGATGAAAAGAGATCCCACCGACGGCAAGAAAAGGTTTTTTCTTACCATACACTTTTCTCAACTGTTCTACAACGAGTACATGACTCATAAAAAGGCCAAATTTTGGAGGTAGATTTTAAAGAAAAGAGAGAAAAAGGTCAACTTTTAAAGCGGAATTGCTTATTAGAGGGTTATGGGCTTGAAAAAGATCTCCTTTTTCGCTTTGACTTTGCTGATCATCTCCGCGGTGGACAGCAATCGCAATCTGCCTGCCGCGGCGATCTTCGGCAGTCCCTTGATCTTCTTCTTCCTCTTCTCGGCGATTTTTTTTCTCTTTCCCTCTTCCTTGGTAGCAGCAGAGCTGTCGGCCGCTTTCCCTCACAAGGGCGGGGTGTATCACTGGGTTCGAATGGCTTTTGGAGAGAAGGCGGGGATGTGTGCGATCTGGATGCAGTGGAT
>JACQAR010000120.1 GCA_016194825.1 Chlamydiia bacterium | reverse complement strand
GTTTGAGACATCCTCTTTCTACCGGAAAAGAAATTGGGATATCAGCGATCTGACGATGATACGCACATGGTTTGAAGCGGGATTCGACAAAACGCTCGACGCTCTTCTTGTGAGCTCAGAACTACAAGTTGAATGGAGCGATGCCGACTTACTCGAGGAGGTGCTCTTCCTTTGGACCTCCTTGCAAAATGAGCTGAAAGTAGCAGAGAAAACAACTCTGGAATGGGCGCAATTTCTCGAACCGCTCATCGACACCTATCTCTGGGTCGATGAGACCGATGATGCCGATGCCGCGGCACAGCAAATGGTGCAACGATTTTTGAAAGAGCTCAGGCTAGTAGAGTGCGATTGGAAGTTTCCTCTTCCCATCTTGCAGCATCTTCTGGAGAAACGCTCTTGCCGCGGATCGATTCATCCTTCTCATCTCCATGCTGTCAAGTTCGGCTCTTTACAGTGCGGCTGTATTACTCCTAGCCGCGCTCTTTTCTTGATTGGGATGGATGAAGAGAGTTTCCCGCGTAGAATAGAAGCCTCTTCTCTCAGTCTGATGCCGAGAAAAGAAGAGGATCGCTACCTGATGCTACAAGCACTCTTTGCCGCACGCGAGCACTGGATTTTTAGTTATGGGCATCTCTCTTCTGAGGATGGGAAATCGGTGGAGCCTTCGCTGGCTTTACAAGAGCTGTTCAGTGAAGTAGGTGGAAGCTATAGCGTCACTGCGCCCCCTATCCGCACCTTTCCTCAGCGCAAATATCTCGAAGACTTTTTTGGTCTGGAAAAACCCTGGCCCGAATTGCCTCAAGGAGAGGTAACCGTCCATCTGACCGATCTGTCTCGTTTTGCTCGCCACCCGTGGGACTACTATTTGCAAAAAGAGCTCGGCATTTTTCTCAAAAAAGAGCCGCTCGATTCTTTTGCCGCTCAAAGGACTCAATTGGCAAAAGAGAGTCTACAGGAGAGCTTGGGAAAAGTGCTGGATAGACATGAACTGCCTCCTGGACTCATAGGCAAAGCTCAACAAGAAGAGTTGCAAAAGCTCAGCGCAAAATGGGAAGAGCAGCTCCGAGAATGGCATGTGACTGCTGCTACTTGGTCGCTTCTCAAGACATGCCGGTTTGTCAAAAAGGTCTCGTCGCACCACGTCGAATCGCCGCCACTGCGGATCTCTCTGACCCCTGAGCTCACCGTGCACATTGTCGGGCAGCTCAAGAATATGAGCGAAACAGGGCTCATCTCTACAAGCGATGATCTATTAAAAATTTGGCCGGAAGCTCTGACGGGAGCTCTTCTTTCAGCGCATCCCCAGATATATCTCCTCAAATCGCTCAAAATGGCCTCTATTCAACAACCCGAAGAGGCGATGCGCGCTTTTCTTCTCTACTATTTCCGCTGTCAAGCCAGAGCTTCTCCTCTGATCTCTCCTTGGGCCGATTTTTTTCTGAAAGAGGGCAAAATCAAGAAGGGGTATTTTGAGGATCCTGTTGCCGATTGGGTGTTGAGTCGCATCGCAATGCCGCCAGAAGACAAATTGCTCGAGAAATGGGGCTGGCTGAAGGAGACATTTCAGTATGCGAAAATTTGATTGCTTAGCAAAAGAATGCCCCCTTTTGGGCCCTCATCTGCTCGAAGCTTCAGCAGGCACTGGCAAGACTTTTTCTATTGAGCATATTTTTGTGCGTCTGCTTTTGCAGAGCATCGAGTTAGAGCAGATTCTCGCTGTTACCTTCACTCGTGCGGCAACGCGAGAGATGAAAAAACGGATCCGCAGCAATATCCAAAACGCCCTGCGCTCCTTGGAAGACGGAGAGACAAAGTGGGAGTATTTGCACGATTACCTTGGCCAGGAAGAGGCAATCGGTAGATTAAGGAGTGCTTTAGAAACATTCGACCACTGTCAGATCTTCACGATCCATGGTTTTTGTTATCGGATGCTCAAGGAATTTGCCTTTGAGGCCAATTTTGGCTTTTCTCTGAGCGATCCAGACAGCGAACCGAAAATTCCTCCTGCGATACACCAGGCTTTGGACAAGTTTTGGGCAGAAGAGCATGAGCTCATCGCTCCGCAGCAGATGGCCAAACTGATGAAGGAGTATGGCTCTTTGAAAAAGCTCTCTCAGCAACTGCTCAAACAGAGTCGCTCTCCTGCTGCGTGGAGCTTTCAGGAGCTACAAAAGCAATTTACAGAGCTTTGTCCCGACCTCGAAGAAGAGAAGCTCCTGAGCGACTTTCAATCCCTTGCGCAGAATTACAAAAAGAAAAAAGGCGATTTTCCCCGCCAAATCACCGCTCTTTGTCGCAAATCTCTGCCCGACCTGATCACAGAAGAGGGATCGATTTTTTCTTTTCTCGCCCCCGAAAACAAAAAAGTGCGGGAAGTCACCATCCCACACCTCCATTACCCAAACTTTTTTGACTATGGCCAGGAGCATCTTTTCCCCCTCATCCAACAAGCTTCCGACCCTCAACAGATCTTAGCGGTTCTCTCTGCGAAATGGCAGGGCATCTCCCGAGAAATTTATCGAGAGGAAAATTACTTCCAGCCCGATGAGCTCCTCTACCAGATGAAAGAGGCGATGGAAAAAAGCGCCTTTTTTGAAAAAGTCAAACAGAAGTATCGCGCTGTGATCATCGACGAATTCCAAGATACAGACCCGATCCAGTGGGACATTTTTCGCCAAGCATTTCTCGACACCCATCCCCCCCTTACAGCTCTTTATCTCGTCGGAGATCCCAAGCAATCGATCTACCGCTTCCGCAATGCCGATGTCTACACCTATTTCGACGCCAAAAACCGCCTCGGTCAAGAATATCTCTACCAACTCGACACGAATTTTCGCTCTTCTAAACCACTCATCGAGGCGATGAACACCCTCTTCCACCGCAATTGGCTCCCTTTGCCGCGCGTCAAGCAGTACATCGCCTACCACCAAGTGCAAAGTGGCGCCTCTCACGCTGCGCCGATGACCGATGAAAAAGGCGCGATCCATTGGGTCAATGTAAAGCAGCTTTACATGGAGAGCCAATTGCAAACCTCATTTACCCGGCAAAATCGCCCTTTTGAAGCCAGTGCCGTTCCTTCTCCTCAACCAACCCACAAGGGGTTGGTCTCGTCAAATGAATCGCGGCAGCTTTGCTGCCACTCGCCACTGGCCTCAAAATCATCGATTTTTCCGGGTAAAGCAGTTTTGCAACTGCCTCTTTGGGATTCTCTGATCTCTTACGCAATCCAAGAAATAGAACGTCTCTATAGCATTTTTTCCAAATTCAGCTCCTTTGCTCTTCTTGTGAAAGATCGCTACCAAGTGCACGATCTTTTAGCCGCTTTGCAAAAGCGCGGGATCCCTGCCAAAGCGCGGAGTCAAATCCCGATTGGCGAAACAGAGAGCTATCTCGCCATCCGCGAGCTTTTGGAAGCAGTCTTATCTCCTCGGGACGCCTCCAAAACCCGCGCTGCTCAGGCGGGCCCCTTTGCCATTTTGGAAGAAGAGCTTCCGTTTGCCCAGTGGAAACTGCTGCTCGAAGAACAGGGGCTGGTCTGCTTTGCAAAACAGATCCTAACGCCCCGCCTTCCCTTTTTTGCGGAAGCGAGGCAGATTTTTGAGAGACTTTTTGCTTGGGAGCGGAGAGAGGGATTTTCCTTTCTTGGCCTCATCCGCTATTTGGATGAGCTGAAAGAACTCGAAGCTGATCAAGGAGGGCGACTCAGGATTGAAGATTGCGAAGATGCCGTTCAAATCCTCACGATCCATATGAGCAAAGGGCTGGAATTTGATGTCGTCTTTGCGTGGGGTCTTGCCTTTACGACAGGCGCTCCGGAAGAGGAAATCGATGCGGAAAAAATGCGTCAGCTCTATGTCGCCATGACCCGTGCGAAACACCGCCTCTATGTCCCGATTGCGACCGACAAAGCATCTCCCATGGCCCTTTTTTGCAAACTGCTTGAATCAGAGGAAGGGCCTCTTGCTCCCTATTTCCAAAACTTAAGCCTCAGCCATAGCATCAGTTATGAAGAGATTTCGCAGCCGATTGTGCTTGGGGAGCCGCTTGCCCGACCTACAGAAGAACCAGAGCCCACTCAAACGCACTTTTGGCCAATCATCCCTTCTTATCTCCACTCT
>JACQAR010000128.1 GCA_016194825.1 Chlamydiia bacterium | reverse complement strand
TGTGTAGAGCCAGTAGCAAGCGGTTGCTGTGTTTTGAGCGATTGTAGACCCCACCCACTTTCATATTTTAAATGCAATTGGGAGACCCCTTCTCTAGAGGGGAGTTCTTCAACGAAGATGTGGGTGTAGACGTCTGGTTTCTTAAATGGCATGGTTTGTGCCGTATCTTCTACCGTATTATTCTCTACATAGTCCATTCTCAGTTTTGTTAGAATGTAAGCACCGGGGTTGGCGCTCACCTGAGTACATGCAAGCATGGCGAGCTTGTGAACCGTGCCTCGTCCACATACGGTTTGCATGGCTCCCTCTTCCGCCATCGATCCTGCAGGTTTATACAGCACGGTCTGTTTGTTGCAATCGATATAAGTGATTTCCCAAGGTTTTACCCTTTCTTGATCTTGAATTACCTGTTTCGGAGTGTCATTTTGGCTTTCTGTGCGTTGGAATTCGTGTGTGAAATTTTTTGCAAGCTCTTGGGGAGCGAAGGTGTTTAATTGGTGTTGCAGCTCTTTCGATTTTTGTTGTAGGGAGACTTCTTTGAAGGGCTGGAGGATTTTTTCGAGAGATGGGCCAAAGAAAGATTTTGTGTAATTTGTTTTTATAGCTTCCATCCATTGAGTCGTAGAATAAGTTGACGGGTATGCCAGCAATGTATTTTGCCACGACTTATCTGAGCGAGACAGGAGCCCTTTTGCACAATCTGATAGGAATACTATTCGTTGTTGTAGGTCGGGTATCGGTTTGTCGTTTGAGGCATTATTCAGAAATTCGTTACATTGCTTTAAGTATTTTTTTTCCTCTTTAGACAAGGAGCGCGTCCTTGCCAGTTCTTGTAGATCTGTTTGCAAAGCATGACAAGCATCCGTCCACTTAGAGAGATTGCAAAGGTCTGGTGACACTATCGAACCCATGAGCCCATTCCAGGCTGTTGCCAGATAAGGAGGCTCTCTCGGATCAGAAGAAGAAAGGCCCGAGGAAGATCTCGTTGCAGAGGGAGGAGTGAATTCAATCTTCCGCCCTTCTAATACTCTACAAACCTGTTCCTCGTCCTGAGGAGCTAGCACATGGATGATCATACAGTCTTTTTCTTGAATGAATCGAGGGCTTTGTGGTGCAACGCTTACATGGAGTATGGCTAGTTGTTGGAAAATAGCTGTCTGCGTCTCTTCTGAAACGTTATGCACCGTCACATCACACTCCATCCCTTTTCGTTCTATATTGTAGTAGGCAGAGGGAGAACCGCTTCCTTCCGGTATCGTCATAGAACTTTTCCCTCAGCATGATCTTTTTTTCGGCATAGTAGTTTTTGTATAAGAACGCAAGTAGTCTTTCGTTCTCACTCGAAAAAAGGTACCGAGAAAGAGGGGAAATCGGTAGCATGGAGGACCTATGGCTGAAAAAACGGAAGAGGCGACCCCAAAGAAGCTGAAGGATGCGCGCAAAAAGGGGCAGGTGGCCAAGTCTCAAGACTTTCCCTCCGCCATCACTTTTGTTGTTTCTATCGCTCTTGTCATTGGCCTTTCCCACTACCTGTTCCAAGCTCTCGCAAGCTACATCATCGCTACATTTTCCATGGTGAAGACAAATCCCGACATCCAACACAAAGCTCCCGCGTTGATGATTCAGGCAATTCAGGTCATTTTTAATACGAGCGTTCCTATCCTATTTCTGACGTCTTGCGTGGGAGTCCTCGTCAGCTTTTTAGTCGTAGGCCCCCTATTTTCTCTCGAATCGATGAAGCCCGATATCAAAAAACTAAATCCCGTGACGAACATTCAAAACATGTTTAAGTTTAAAACGCTCTTTGAGCTTTTAAAATCGATTTTTAAAATCACGGGGGCGTTAATTCTGATCTTTTCCGTTGTGTGGTATGCGATTCCCGATATCGTGGCAACAGCGGCCCTTCCGGTCCTTGGGAGCGCCCTCGTTTTTTCTGACTTCCTTATTAAGGTGATTATTCGAGTGGGGCTCTTTTTCTTAGTGATTGCAATCTTCGACTTAATTTTTCAAAAGAGAACATTTGCTAAAGAAATGAAAATGGAAAAATTTGAGGTTAAACAGGAATATAAGGATACGGAGGGGGATCCTCACGTCAAGGGAAAGAGAAAGCAAGTAGCGCAAGAGATCGCCTACCAGGAGGGGCCATCGAGTGTCAAACTGGCAAAAGCGGTCATTACCAACCCCCCGCACATCGCCGTCGCTGTACAATATGATGAAGAAAATGATCCAGCTCCCAAAGTGGTGACGATGGGAGTTGGCACTATGGCCGAGCAGATCATTAGGATGGCTCAAGAATTTAATGTACCTATCATGAGGAACGTCGCCCTTGCAAGAACCTTGTTTGAAAAAGGGAAAATCGGCGATTATGTTCCTGAGGAGACGTACCAAGCGATTGCCGAGATCTTGCGATGGATCGAAGGGCTTGAAACGATTGAGACCTCAGGGATGGATCTATTTAAATGAAAGTTTTTCTACAGCGCCTTATACGCACTCTGAGCGGAGAGCGGGTCCTTTCGATCATCAACACGTCGAGTGATATCGTCCTTGCGATGTTCATCATCACTCTCATTATGATGATCATCATCCCGGTCTCTCCAGGATTTCTCGATAACCTCATCGCCATCAACCTGACCGCTTCGATCGGCGTGCTCATGGTGGCTATCTACATCTCCAAAGCGGTCCACTTATCGATCTTTCCCTCGCTCTTGCTCATCACCACCCTGTTCCGTTTGGGGATTGAAATTTCTGCAACAAGGCAGATCCTTCTGCACGCAGATGCGGGGCATATCATCTATGCGTTTGGTAATTTTGTCGTCGGAGGCAATTTTGTCGTCGGGGGGATCATCTTCTTGATCATCACCATCGTGCAGTTTATCGTGGTCACGAAGGGTGCTGAGAGGGTGGCAGAGGTAGCTGCGAGATTTACCCTGGATGCGATGCCAGGAAAGCAGATGAGTATCGATGCCGACATGAGAAGTGGTGTGATCGACGCCAACCAAGCGAGAGACTTGCGCCTTGCTCTCACCAAAGAAAGTCAGCTGTATGGAGCCATGGATGGCGCGATGAAATTCGTCAAGGGAGACGTCATCGCAGGGATTGTCATCGCTGTCATTAATATCATCGGGGGGCTCATCATCGGGATCGCGATGCACGGGATGACAGCTCTCGAAGCTGCAAGGACTTACAGCCTCCTTTCTATTGGAGGTGGCCTCGTTGCTCAAATCCCTTCTCTGCTGATCTCTTTGACTGCCGGTATCGTAACAACTAGGGTCTCTTCCGATAAGAAAGATACCAATCTCGGAAAAGAGATCTCAGGACAATTGCTCAATCAGCCGAAAGCGCTCATGAT
>JACQAR010000019.1 GCA_016194825.1 Chlamydiia bacterium | reverse complement strand
AGCGTAGCGGCTCCACTGCCTACGATGCGACCTGTGGTCGCATCGCGAACGGCGCCGCGGCCGGAAGCCCAGTGGATCTGGAGATAATTTTCTCCGCGACCTGTTTCCCAGAAATGGATGCCGCGTTCCGTCAGGTAGCGACGGACGAACTGCAGATGCTCATCTTTTTGTGGGTTGCCTGAAACGCCCCACTGCATGCCTTGTTTCGAAAGATGTCCATCGCCCAATAAGATGCCATACAGGCGGGCATCGTCTTCAGTCAATCCTTCTACTGCCACTACTTCTGTAGGAATGACCTGCGCTACATAGTCGCCTGGCTTTAAATCTTTTGCTTCGACCCATTGGCAGCTGACTTTTCCTTTGGCGAGCCATGCGAGAGTGCGCTCACACGCTTGTTCTATCGGAACATTTTGGATCGCATAGAACGGGTGGCCTGCAGTGACCGTGACTGGGTTGAGAGCATGTTTTACCTGGAGAGAGACCATGAGGTCTTTTTGGTTGTAGGCAAAGGTCTCTAAGACTTCTCGATACGTGCCACGGATGCCGAGGACGAGATCTCCCACTTTTACTGTGGAGATGGGGCGTATCCCTTTTGAGGTATAGAGCAAAGTATCCGGAGCAAAACACTGGTTCACAGCTACGGCCGTATCGTTGGCCACTTTCAGGAAGGGGATGACGCCTTGGGAGGTGCCGTTGGTCCCTTTGATCCGTGCCCCTGTAGCGCGGACATTGGTCCAGTCGTTGCCGATGCCCCCCGCCCATTTAGAGAGCTGTGCATCGTCGGCGATCACCTTGAAGATGTGGTGCAGATCATCCATCACCGTCGAGAGATAGCAAGAGCTGAGCTGCGAATGGAGAGTCCCCGAATTGAAAAGAGTAGGTGTGCTCGACATGAAGTAGAATTGAGAAAGGACATTGTAGAACTCAATGGCCCGTTTGTTCTTCTGCTCGCCTTCATTCAGCGCCAGTCCCATAGAGACTCGCATCCAAAAAATCTGAGGCGTTTCAAGTCTTCTCTGTTCGTGGTGGATGAAGTAGCGATCATAAAGAGTTTGCAATCCCAGATAGGTGAACGCGTCATCGCGGCTCAGCTGCATGGCGCTACCGAGCTCATCGAGGTCGAAGTCGAGCAGTTTGGGAGAAAGTCTTTCTAGCGCAATGCCCGACTTGATGAATTTTTTGAAGTATTGGCGATGGGCGCGTACCAATGTAGAGTCGGACGCGCTCAAGCCAATGGTTTCTCGGTAAATCACGTCGAGCAAAAGGCGGGAGGCAACTTGCGAATAGGCAGGCTCTTTTTCAATTTTTGACTTTGCCGCAAAAATGGTGGCCAGATCGACCTCTTGCTCTTTCATCCCTGAATAGAATTGTGCAATGGCAACTTCGAGAAGATCATTGACCGACACTAAATTCTCTAGACTTCGGGAGGCGAAGGCAATCTTGCTTCGCAGCATCATTTCATTGATCTTGAGCTTGCTGCTATCAGAAGTGGCGATCTCAAATTCGCGCACAGCGGCCGATTCATCAGCGAGAGGAGGCGTCAGTGTTTCCCCTTTGTTCTTTTCGGCTCGGTAGAGGATGTAGCTCTTCGCAATGTCAAAATACTTTTCATTCATCAGCTCCCGCTCAATCCGATCTTCGATCATGTCGATGTAGAGCGTATCTCCTTTGGAGGCGAGATCGGCCATTTCAGCGACGATCTTCTTTGTGAGCGAGCTGACAGCGCTAACCACTTCATCGGGAGATTGCTCCTCGATTTTGCGCGCCCGGCGGAAGGCTCTTTCTAAAGAAGAGGCGATCCGCATCGGATTGAAGCGGGTAGGGGTGGTTTTATCGCGCCGGTAAATCTTGAGATGGAGGACAGACCCTTCGCGCTCTGCTTTTCGGTCATCGCGGTAGATGATGTAGTCGCGTGCCACATCGTGGTGCCCATGCTTCATGAGAGTCACCTCTACCATGTCTTGGATTCCTTCCACGGTGAGGCAGGCTCCCTTAGCAGCAAGATGGAGTACCTGTTTGACGACGAGATCGGTCATGTGTTGGATTGTCTGTTCCAGTTCCATATCGAGGGGAGTCGGGGCGGGAGCTTTCTTGGTGTCGCGGAATGCTGCTTCAATCGCCTTCAAAATCCGATCGCGTTGGAAAGGGACAAAAGCGCCATTTCTCTTCACGACCGTGTATTGCGGTGTCGAGCGGGCAGCGCTTTTTTTGCCAGAAGTTTTAGCGGGCAGCTCTTCTAGGAAAGAGGTGGTAGAATCACTATTTTTTTTCATAGGGGAACCTATCATCTATTGGTCATCTATTGGGCTGTTGATTCGGACCGCTCTACAACATCTTGTAGGTGTCGTCGCGGCATACACACTATATATGGTAGTTTAGTTTTTTGCGTCTAGGAAAAATGCGAAGCAGTTTTTGTTCGCTGAAACTAAGCGAGATGGAAGCATAAAAATATCTGATTTGTGATAAACTGGCAAGTATGAAGAGAGTCTATCTCGTCCCCAATATCGTCACTGCTTTTGGTCTGGCTTGCGGGCTATTCGTGATTTTTAAAGTCAACATGGTAGAACCTGGCTCAGGCGACTATGAAATGGTCCAGACGTCCGCTTTTTTATTGCTCTTAGCGGCGATAGCCGACTTTGTGGATGGCGCTCTGGCTCGGGCGATTCGGGCGGAGAGCGAATTTGGGTTTGTCTTTGACACACTGGCTGATGCAGTCAGCTTCGGAGTGGCACCCTCTGTGTTGCTCCTCAAAACCCTCTCTTTGCAACAGAGCACCTTTCTTTCCTTTTTTGCTGCAACAGGGGCCATGATCTATGCTCTTTGCGGAGTATTGCGCCTAGTCCGCTTCAACGTGAAGGCGGTGGCGGCTAAGGGAAATGCTCAGCTGGAGGCGGCGGAGAAAAAGCATTTCACCGGTCTTCCCATTCCCGCAGCGGCCGCAGCTGCGGTATCAGCGAATCTATTCTGGTTGGCCCCCCTGGTCAAGCCCTGGATCGAGCTGGAACCGAACCATCGGGCGATTTTTTTGAGCTGCGTCATGATGTTTCTTGGCTATCTGATGGTATGTAGACTGAAGTTCCCGAGCCTCAAAATGCTCCACTTGCGGATCCCGTCCTTCCATTTGGCATTTTTGACGGTTGTGACAGCGGTGTTCTTTTTGTATGGCATTCTCTATTTCTTTGCCCTGATTTTAGCTCTGGCTGCCTGGGGCTATATCTTAGTAGGATTGATCCTCTCGATCATCCGGATGATCGCGGGCAAAAAGTCCAAGACGCTCGAAGACTTCGAGCCTGAGCCTGATGACGAGAAGGATTAACCCGTTTATATTCAATATGTTGCAGTTTTTGCTACCATAGTTGCCATTTTTGGACTAAATTTTGCATAATAGGTAGCAAGATGCTGAAAAGGTTTTTTATCCCCCCCAAGGGGGAAAGCTATTTCCTCTTTGGGCCTCGTGGAACTGGGAAGACGACCTGGCTTCAGGAGAATTATCCCGCAGCTTACTGGGTTGATCTGAATGATCCCGAAACATTTCGGATGTTTTCCGCAGCCCCTGAAAAACTGCAATCTTTGCTAGCTCAAGAGGCTGCGCGCAAGACGGTAGTCATCGATGAAGTGCAAAAGGTGCCGGAGTTGCTTAATGTCGTGCACGGGCTCATTGAGGAAAAAAGGGGATTACAGTTTGTTCTGACAGGCTCGAGCGCTCGGAAATTGAAACAACAAGGGGTGAATCTCTTAGGAGGGAGGGCTTTTGTCAGGCACATGCCTCCTTTTTTTGCGCAAGAACTGGGTGCTTCGTTTCATTTAGAAGAGAATTTACGGCTTGGGATGCTTCCCATTGTGCTCGACTCTTCTTCTCCAAAAGAAGTATTGCGTGCCTACGCCGGTCTATATTTGAAAGAGGAAGTGCAGGCTGAAGGGATTGTACGCAATGTGGGCGATTTCGCTCGTTTTTTAGAGACAATGAGCTTTTCTCATGCGGGGGTTTTAAACGCTTCGAATATTGCAAGAGAATGTCATGTGGCTCGCAAGACAGTCGATGCGTTTCTGTTGATTTTAGAGGATTTGCTTCTCTCATTTCGTTTGGAAGTGTTTCGGAGAAAAGCCAAAAGAGCCTTGTCCGAACATGCAAAGTTCTATTATTTTGATGCGGGCGTTTTTGCTTCTCTTCGGCCACAAACGCGGTTTGATGTTCCAGAGGAACTAGAAGGGGGCTGTGTAGAAGGATTGGTAGCTCAACATTTAAAAGGATGGGCGCAGGCGCAAATAGATTCGGTAGAGTTGGCATTCTGGAGAACAACATCTAAGCTGGAAGTGGATTTTATTGTCTCCAGTGCTCAGACCTTTGTAGCGCTCGAGGTGAAAAATGGAGCCGTGGTGCACCCAGCAGATTTACATGGGTTAGAGGCGTTCCGAGAAGATTATCCTGAGGTAACGCCCATTTTGCTCTATCGTGGCAAGCATAAGTATAAGGAAAAGGGCATCTTGTGTTGTCCCATCGAGGAGTATTTACTCCAAATCCATCCGCATGCTCGGTTGCCAGAAGAGTAGAGATCCTCGAGGTAATTGCAAAAGTCCATTTGGGCGCAAATCCGCGCTCGCTGCGCCGATTCTATTTTTTGCAAGTCGCCTAAGGCCCAATAGGTTATGTCGACTTGCCAAAAACAAAATCGGCTTTGCGATCATCGAATTTGCGCCGCAAAGCGAGCCTCGTCAAATGAACCGTGGCAGCTGCGCTGCCCACTCGGCACTGGCCTCAAAATCATCGATTTTTCCGGGCAAAGCAGTTTTGCAACTGCCTCGAACACTTCGAGATGTTTACGCATCGATTAGGCCGTAGCTCGTTTTGCTAAGGCTTGCCGTACGAGCTTTACGCCTACATAGCACAAGGGAGTATCAAGAAGGGCGAATGCGATCTTATATAGATAGACCGACCCCAGGATCTGAAAGCCGAGCTTCAGGTCGAGATGGAACCCGTAGAACAACAAAATCGAGTTGATGATCAAGGTATCAATGCCTTGAGAAATGATGGTGGATAGATTATTTCTCAGCCATAGATGTCGCTCGGAGGTGATTTTCTTCAGAATGTGGAAAATCCGGATGGAGGTCCACTGAGAGCTGAGATAGGCGGTGAGCGAGGCTCCTACCATCACTGGGCCGATCTTGAACACTGACTCAAAAGCCTTCTGGTATTCCGCCACTGTCTGGTAGCCAAAGATATGTCCCGAATGGGCCCAGGCGCTGTGGGCTGGCAAGTAGAGAACGGCCTGCGAAATGCCGAGCATGATGAGGCTCATGAAAAAACCGAGGCGCACCATCCAATGCGTCCGCTCTTCACCCCAAATTTCTGAGACAATGTCGCACAACAGAAACGTCAGAGGGTAGACTAAAATAGCTGCACACAGAGGCATGTGAGGAAAAAAGGGGGCAGGGATCAGCTTAGTCCCAACGACATTGGTGAGGATGAGCACCGTGCAAAAGATGCACACAAATGTTACGTAGAGCCGATCGGAGAAATTCATATTGGCCTCTTTTTGAAAAGAGCCTATTATAACACACATGGCTCTTTTGCTTTTAGCCCTTTTTGTCCTGCTTGTTGGTTTTCTTGCGCTTTGGCTTTTCTTCCAAAAGATGGTACAAGCCTTCAAAGGGCTGTCGCAAAATTCCTTTGCCGATCTGGCCAAGGCCACGCTCGAGCCGATCCAGGCGACTGTGCAAAAGCTCGATCAGCAGCAACGAGAGCTTGAAAAAAGCCGTGTCCATGCCTATGCTTCCCTCTCTAAGCAGCTCGAGACGATGATTGAGACCGAGCAATTGCTTCGCAAAGAGACTCATCAGCTTGTGCAGGCGCTCCGTTCTCCGCAGATCCGAGGCTCTTGGGGTCAGGTCCACTTGCGTCGTGTCGTTGAGTTGGCGGGGCTTCTGAATCAGTGCGATTTTTATGAGCAGAAGAGCTTTGAGTCGGAAGGTCGCCTGTTGCGGCCCGATCTCGTCATCAAGCTCCCTGGCGAAAGATGCATTGCCATCGATGCCAAAACGCCTCTCAATGCCTACCTGGATGCTACAGAGAGCACAGATGAGCTGTTCCGTAAGAAAAAACTCGAAGAGCATGCTGCCTCTGTGCGCAAACACATCAAAGATCTCTCGATCAAAGAGTACTGGAAACAGCTCAGCCCTTCTCCCGAATATGTGATCCTCTTTTTGCCAGCCGAAGCCTTTTTTAGTGCTGCTTTGCAGTCTGATCCTTCCTTGATCGAAGTGGGAGCGGATCAAAATATTGTCGTAGCTACTCCCACGACGCTCATCGCCATCTTGCGCGCTGTGGCCTTCAGTTGGAAGCAAGAAGCACTCACAAAGAGCACGCGGGAAATTGCGCGATTAGGTCAGGAGCTCTACGAGCGGATCGGAACACTCACCGAATACTGGATCAAAACGGGGAAGAACCTCAATAGCGCAGTCGAGGCCTATAATCAGAGTCTGGCTTCTCTCGAGTCGCGCGTTCTTGTGACGGCGCGCAAGCTGAAAGAGTCGGGCAATCTGACGCAGCCCCTACCTGAGCCGGAGCCCATTGCTAAACTGGCAAAAATGTCTGAATAAGGAATCACCGCAGAGATCGATACCACAGTCCGAACGTTATTAGACCTCTTGCATAACCTGCTTTGTTTGAAAAAATCGGAGATTTTTTTTGATGATTTTTAGAAACTGCTTGCAGTTTCGGATCAAACG
>JACQAR010000118.1 GCA_016194825.1 Chlamydiia bacterium | reverse complement strand
TCGGGGACATCCATGTGCGCCACCAATCCCCATTCCATGCGAGCAATCATCCGCTGAGATAGCTTGAGCTGCCCAGGTGGTTTATCAGAGGCAATCACGATCTGTTTGGATTGGTTCAGCAGTGTTTCAAAAGTGTTGCAAAACTCTTCTTCAAAATTCAGCCGGTTTTGCAAAAACTGGATATCGTCCATGAGTAATAGATCGAGCGATCGGTAAAACCGCTTCATCTTATCGATCGATTTGTTGCGTAAATGATCGACGATGTCGTTGATGAACGCTTCTGTAGTGGTCACCTGGATCTTCATCTTTTTGTGATGCTCTTGCGCATAATGAGCAATGCTGTGAAGAAGATGCGTTTTCCCAAGACCTACGCCCCCGTGGATGAAGAGGGGATTGTACGATTTTCCAGGCCTTGACGCTACACCGAGAGCCGCTGATTTTACAAACTGATTCGAAGAGCCCTCAATGAAATTCTCAAACGTATACATCGGATTGAGCTTGAGATCCACTAGATGAGGAGTCTCTTCTGCTTCTAGTTCAGAGGCTTTTTGCAGCGACTCTTTTGCTTGCGGTTCCGTAATCTGAAAACGGATGGCTGGTTCCCCGCTTCCTCTCAAAGGAAAAAAATCGCAGAGGATCTCTTTGAAGTTGTCGAGCAGATATTCTTGCACGAAGATGTTGGGTACTTCCAAGACAATCTCTTCATGCCGCGCCTCGATGAGACGAATGGGAGCAAGCCAGTTTTCAAATTCGGCCGCACTGCAGCGACTTTCAATGAATTCAATGAAGTGTTCCCAACCGTTTTTGACATCACATTCGAGCATACATGTAATCTATCACTCCTCGATTTCAGAAAGCAACCGCTTCCAAAATGAAGATGTCCTCTGCTATACTCCCTGGAGTGAAAATGACCTTTATTCTCAGACCCAGTACCAGTACCTATTGGGGGGGTGACACAAAGACTGCCGAGGCGATCATCCACGGTATGAACCATCTTGGCGTAGAGACAAAGTTCATTGTCGATGTGGTGGAGCTTGGCCCCTCCGATTTTATTTTTTTGAATAACACCTACGACGATCTTCGCCCCTTAAAAACGGCTGTGAGTTTTTTTGGGATACCGTATGGCGTCATTCCCTATTATGAGGATCATATCCACTACTTCAGCACGG
>JACQAR010000012.1 GCA_016194825.1 Chlamydiia bacterium | reverse complement strand
TTTTTTTGATGATTTTTAGAAACTGCTTGCAGTTTCGGATCAAACGAACGAGCCGACTTTAAAAAGTCGGCGAGAGAGATCGATAAAAATCAGCGAAAAAAGAACGGTTTTAGCAAACAAATGAGGTTATGCAAGAGGTCTATTCTTCAGAAAAGCCAGGCTGCGGTCCAGTAAGAAAGAGCTCCGAGAGCAGCTGCTCCCGGCAACGTCAGAATCCAAGCGTATACGAGACGGCGCGGCACATGCCAACTGACCGTTTCTTTGCCTTTGGCTGCTCCTACTCCTGTAATGCCGCCTGCAATCACATGTGTGGAGCTAACGGGCATTCCTAAAAAGCTTGCGGCCAAAATGACAGCTGATGCCGAAGCCTCCGCAGCAAATCCCTGCATCGTATCGATTTTGGTGATGGAAAAGCCCATAGTCTGGATGATCCGGAATCCTCCCGAGGCTGTGCCCAAGCCCATCACCAATGCGCACGAGAGGATGACCCAGTAAGGGATTTCTGGAGTGACCAGGTAGCCGCTTGCCACCAATCCCAGCGTGATCAAGCCCATACTTTTTTGTGCATCATTCAGACCGTGTGAGAGTGCGACGAAGCAGGCAGAGCCAACCTGCAGATGGCGAAACACCCGATGATTTTGTGCGGTGGGGCGGTTTTTTAGAGCGGCGAACAAAATTTTCATCACAAAAAGAGCAATCAAAAATCCAATCGTAGGGGAGAGAACCATCGGAATCACTACTTTATCCAACAGTCCATCCCATAGAATGACTGTGCCATCTCTATGAGCCCAAGCAGCGCCGATCAAGCCACCAATCAGAGCGTAGGACGAGCTGGTACCATGTTGCGAGATTCCACAAAATAGCTGCGAGCACTGCACAAAGGACGACCCATTGTGTGACGGTTTCTGTAGCTACTAAGCCTGAAGAGATGGTTTGGGCAACACCGCTGATTTGCGTGGCTCCCAAGAAATTCAACACCCCTGCCATCACGATAGCCGATAGGGGAGCCATCACTCTTGTTGCGATGACCGTAGAGACGACGTTGGCAGCATCATGAAAGCCGTTGGTGTAGTCAAAGATCAAGCCTAATACAACGATCACTATTGCAATTTCCATGCACTTAACTTTTACCCTGAAAAACCTTGATTGGCAAGGAATATATCGTATATACTTTTTTCCTTTCGGAAGGGAGGAACTATGTCTTGTTTTAAGAAACTCTTTAACCTAGTCCTGATTTTCGCAAGCACGTTTTTAACCGCAGAGGAGAACCAAATGACCAAGCATCCGGTTGTTGTATTGGAGACCACACAAGGAAATATTGAATTGACCCTGCGCCCTGATATTGCGCCGAAGACCTGTGAAAATTTCCTCGGCTTAGTCCAGAAGCATTACTATGATGGGATCATTTTCCATCGGGTCATTAAGAACTTTATGATTCAGGGGGGAGACCCAGGGGGAACGGGCACAGGAGGCTCTTCTTTATGGGGGGGACCCTTTACAGACGAGTTCAAGTCGGATGTGCAGTTTGATAAAGTGGGAATTTTAGCAATGGCCAATCGAGGGCCGAACACGAATACGAGCCAATTTTTCATTACAACAGCGAAGACGCCTTGGCTCAATCAGAAGCACACCATCTTCGGCTATGTTACTTCTGGCTACGACATTGTCCAGAAGATCGAATCGGTACAAGTGGACTGGAATTCACGTCCCCAGCAAGCAGTCAAAATCCTGAAAGCCTATGTGAAAGAATAGAGAAAAGATCTCGGCAAGAGGTGTAGGTCCGTGAATGCACCACAGAGATAAATACCACAGAGAAAAAAATCTGAGACTGTGAGTCTGTCCTTGAAAACAGCTTCAGTCGATTTTCGATTCAAAGTTGGGGCTATATCGACCCCAGTATATTGCCCCCAATTCTGAATCGAAATCTACCAAAATAATCCCCAAAATCGACAGAAATTTAATTCAGAGCCGGTCTCTTAAGCTGCTAGAACTCTCTGAGTGCAGCCTTGTGATAACCCTTGTAGAAAAAAAGACAGCAGTATACAATCCTTACTGTAAGGGGGTAATACATGAACCGCTTAGTTAGCTCGAAGCTCACCTCAAAATTTCAGGCGACTGTCCCTAAAGAGGTAAGAGAGACCTTGCGCTTATCAGCCAAAGATCAGATTGTTTATGAGATACTCGAAGATAAGACTGTCATCATTAGAAAGGCATCATCATTGGATAAGGCCTATCTTAAGGGACTAGATCATACGCTTGATGAATGGAGCTCAGAGGAAGATGAAAAAGCATATAAAGACCTTTGATAACTTCGAAATTGTCGTTGTTCCCTTTCCCTTTATTGAGACTTCCAAGAGTAAAAAGAGGCCAGCTCTGATCCTGTCCTCATCTTTGCATTTTAATCGGAAAGCTGGAGCCAGTGTGCTTGCTATGATCACGTCAGCTATGCATAATTCTTGGCCCTTAGACATACCTATTACACGTTGGGAAGACGCAGGCTTGCCAGTACCTTCCCTCATCCGAATGAAGTTATTTACTTTAGACCATCGACTCATCCTGAAAAAAATAGGGATACTCCACAAAACTGATCAAGCCTTTGTGATCAAAGCTCTCAAAACTCTATTTTTCTAAAGAACCTATCCGAGACCGATTATGGCAAAGAGAAATCCTGGCGCATGAAGTGACGCAGACGTGCTCCGCACGGCGAGGAACCAGCCAGGATAAGGAGCGCTACTGCCGCCACGAAGTTGGCGGCCGGTAATCTGTCGCGCGACTGGTTATCGAAGCCAGAATCGGTCCTGCGGGGCAGCAGGGACGCAGTCCCGACTGTCTATTCTTTTTTGTCTATATTCCCTGATGGATTTAGCAATGGAAGAAGTTGTAGAGGAAGAAGAGGGTGATGATCCAGCAGATAGGGTGTACTTGTTTGGCTTGACCGCGAAGAGCTTTGAGGATCGTGAAAGAAACGAAGCCGAGAGCAAATCCAGCATAAATGCTAAAGGTCAAGGGAATCGTAATGAATGTCAAAAGCGCTGGTACCAAGTCCGTAAAATTATTCCATGTCAACTTCTTGATCTCCATTACCATTGCACCCCCGATGACCAGCAGCACAGGTGCTGTCACAAAAAATGGGATCGAGGCAATCAAGGGATAGAAGAACAACGCACAGAGGCTCAAAATAGCGACGACAATGGCCACTCGCCCCGTGCGTCCGCCCACCTTGATTCCCACTGTCGATTCTACCAGAAAAGAGAGCGTCCCCACTCCCAAAATCGCCGCTAACATGCTGCCAGAGCCATCCGTTAACACCACTTTATTCAGATTCCGAATGTGTCCCTTTTCGTCAGATAATTCGGCCATGCTCGCAAGAGTGGTGATGGAGGCACTGGTGTCAAAAATATTGATGAGAAACAGAGCCAGCAAGCTACAGGGAATTTGGAGGGCGCTTGCAAGATCGGCTTGGATTATATCCGTAGTCAGAGCAGGAGGTGCCATTGCAGCGATCTCCTGGATTTCAAATAGATTCCAGCCAAGACCGAGGGCGCAGCCAAAAAGGATCGCAATGATGTAACAGATCGCTACACGGCGCTGGTAGAGAATGATGAGCAGCACAAGCGCAAGAAAGACCACAATATGAGTCGGTGAGCCAATGCCTTCGAATTTCCAAAAAGTGTCAGGATCTCGTGCAATGATATTGAGCTCTTTGAGTCCAATAGAGATCAAAAAGAGGCCAATTCCACTGAGAGTTCCAATCCGCAGCGCTGGCGGGAGGTTATAGATCAGTTTTTGTCGCAATTTGAAGAGGCTGATTAGGAACATCGCAAATGCGCACCAAAATACTAAGCCCAGAGCCGTATTCCAAGAGATCTCCTGATTCAGAACAAGAGAATAGACTAGAAAGGCTCCTGCACCCAGGCCAGGCCCCAGAGCTACTGGAAAATTGGCATAAAATCCTAAGAAGAGGGTAGAGACAACGGTCACTACAATTGTCGCAGTGAATGCGCTTCCTTGATCGACGCCGCCCATCGCCAAGAGTTGGGGATAAAGAATGAATAGGTAGAGAATGGTGAGAAAGGTGGAGATCCCAGCCAGAATATCACGATTCCATCTTTGCGTCATTATTTCAAGCCATATCGCATCAGATTTATATGTTCAAT
>JACQAR010000126.1 GCA_016194825.1 Chlamydiia bacterium | reverse complement strand
GAGCACGCAGTTGCGAGTGCATGAGCCAGCCCTTCGACTCAGATCGCAAAGCAAAATCGTAGCGCAGGAGGCCCCCCTTTGGGGGCGACGGAGGGCTGTGCTGCGCACGCCCTCCCGACGAGCACACGGTTTAGCGAAGCGAGGTGAGGCGCAAGGGGGCAGCGGGGGACAAGGGCACCTTGTCCCCGACTGTCTATTCAGCAAACTTTCACATGATTTAATGTGATGGTGTGAGAGGCGCGTCGGCTAGTTCTTCGTTCAGGGGACGGGCAAGGCGGTCCGGATTCCCAAATGTCTGCATGAAAATCCAGAGAATGGTCCCAATGATCGGCAGGATCAGAAACAAACCAGTAATGATATAAATCACTTTGGTCTTGAGTGAAAGCGGCCCAGACTCAAACACCGGTGGCTTGAGTGGCTTTGGAACAGGACAGACTTTTTGCCAACGTAAGAGCCCCTCCAATGGTGCCTCTAAGAAAAGATAATGAATCAATGAGTTGTTCACCATAAGGCAGCAAATTTACCAAACCTTCCCTTCCAATGCAAGCTTTGATATACTTGGGAACGTATGATGTGGCACAGTATTGAAAAGGCGTTCAATCGGGCCGTTTTTTACTCCTTTTCCAAGAAAAAAATCGCCCTGACTTTTCCCGTATTGGTCCTGTGCGGAGTGTTTTTTGTCTTCTGTAAGGCGCTGGCACATGACTCGGGCGACTGGATTTCCCTCAGCATGCTCTTTTTGCCCATCCTGCTCTCCTCAGGGGTTCTTCTCGCTCTCGGTGTACTACTCGTCCGCCTCTATATCCACGAGTCGAGACAGCTCTCTTTGGGATTGAAACGATTGATCGGAGGCTCTTTGGATCTGATGTTGGGAACTTCTTACCTTTCCATCCCCCCCATCTTGGTGTATCTCTGCCTATGGATCGTGATGGGCATCTTCTTTTTATTACAAGAAATTCCAGGGATAGGCCCCTTTTTCAGTGTGGTTTTTTCCTTCGCTCCATTTCTCTTGATTTTTGCTGCTTTGTTGTTGTGTTTCATCAATTTAGGGCTGCTTTTTTTTGTAGCTCCTGCTGCGGCTTTGCACCCGTTAAAAAGAGTCTCTTTAGTCAAACGAGTCTTTCACAATTTTTCGAAAAAGCTCTTTAGCAGCCTGATTCTTTTTTGTATCGCTTTGATCCCGATCGCTATTGTGGGAGGCCTGCTTTATTTCGCTGCAGAACTCACTCATCTTCGGTTTTTGGTGGCGGAACAATCTCTGGGTGTGGCCCTCGAGTGGTTCTTCATCATGCTCCCTTTTGCGGCTTTTCTCTCTCCCGCAACGATCTTCTTCTTTCAATTTGCAGCGGAAAGCTACCAACTGTTGCAGGAATGATGCATATTGCAGTGATTGGGGCGGGGTTGGCTGGCCTCGCTGTGAGCTGGCACCTTTTGCAAAAACCTGGTTATAGCGTCGATCTGTTTGATCCTTTAGGGATTAGCGGCGGAGCTTCGCGCAGTAGCAGCGGCTTGCTCCATCCGCTGCATGGGCGGCACGCTCTCCCGTCATGGCGAGGGGAAGAGGGGATGGCTGCAACCCGCGCGCTGGTGGATGTGGCGGAAAGGGCGTCAGGGAAAATCGTAGCATCTCGCAGCGGAATTTTGCGCCTTGCTGTGACCGAGGAGCAGCGCAAAAATTTTGCACAAAGAGGGGAGTGGTGGGAGATAGATGAGGTAAAAAAACGCCTTCCTCTGGCTGCCCCTATTCCTGGACTTTGGATAGCACATGGGATGACGATTTATACCTCGCTCTACTTGCAGGGGCTCTGGTCAGCTTGTCAAGCCAAAGGAGCAAAATTGGTTTTGGAAAAAGTCACCTCTTTGCACCCATTGGATTCCTATGATGGCGCTGTATTAGCCACCGGTTTTGAAACGATGCAATTTTCAGAATGTGCCCATCTTCCTTTAAAAAAAACGGCCGGTCAGGCTCTTTTATGCCGCTGGGAAGAGCCGCTTCCGTTTAGCCTGCTCTCTCATGGGCATATCGCGCTCACAGAAGATCCCACAATCTGCCGCATCGGAGCGACCTATGAGCATGGAGCGAGTCTTTCTGAAAATGTAGTCCAGGAGCTCAAGGAAAAAGTCTCTCTTTTTTATCCTCCTGCACAGGATTTTGAAGTGCTAGAAGTGCAGTCCGGAGTCCGGATGAGCCCTAAAGAGGGGGCTCGCCCCATTGTAGAACAGATCAAAGAGCGCATTTGGGTCTTTACGGGACTCGGTTCACGCGGTATGCTCTATCATGCATTGTTAGGCAAAGAATTGGCGGAACGTTTTTGATGGCGAGTTTTCAATTCTTAGGAACTGGGGCATCTGCAGGCATACCTGTGATTGGTTGCAAATGCGACATATGCCATTCGACCTCTGCTTGCAACAAGAGGATGCGTCCTGCTGGACTATTGCGCGTCGATGGCAAAAAAATCCTCATCGACGTGGGCCCCGATTTTCGACAGCAAGCTCTGCAATTTGGTATCGACCATGTCGATGGTTTATTGCTCACACACACGCATTCGGATCACATTGCTGGAGTCGATGATTTGCGCATTTTTTTTGTTCGTGGACACAAACCGGTTCCTTGTCTGCTCTCCCAAGAATCGGCACAGGAACTCTGCAAGCGGTATGATTATCTCTTTGCTCAGCCGAAAGACAAGGCGTCGCTCACAGCGCAACTCGAGCTACACATTTTGAAGCACAACATGGGACACACAGAATTTTTGGGCCTCCGCATAGGATATTGTAGTTTCTATCAAAGTAGCATGCAGGTGACCGGTTGGAAAATCGGTCGTTTTGCCTACATTTCCGATATTCGCGAGTATGAAATCTCCATTTTCGATGCACTGCAAGGAACCGATCTTCTCGTGCTCAGTGCACTGCGCAAAGAGGCCTCTCCTTTGCATCTGACTCTCGATGAAGCAGTGGTGTTTGCTCGGCGCGTCGGCGCAAAAAAGACCTATCTGACCCACATCAGCCACACACTGGAACATGAGAGCACGAATCGCTTTCTTCCTCCCGATGTGCAGCTTGGCTATGACGGTCAGCAACTGGAGTTTTCATTGTGAAGCGAGCGATTCTCATCGGTACCTATTCGGGTGATCAGACAAAAGAAGAGTGTGAAGAGCAACTCAACGAGTTGCAAGGATTGGCTGATACCTATGGCGTAGAAGTGGCGCTCAAAGTGAGCTGCAGCATCAAGAAGTTTCATGCGGGCACGTTCATCGGCAAAGGAAAGATCGAGGAGATTGGCCAACAGCTTCAGGAGCTGGATTGCGATGTTGCAATCTTTGATGACGAGATCTCTCCCCAACAGCAGCGCAATCTCGAGAAGATTTGGGCAACAAAGGCGGTCATCGATCGGACCGAACTCATTTTAGCCGTATTTGCGCAAAGAGCAGAGACCAAAGAGGCCAAGATCCAGATCGAACTCGCCAGCTGCCGTTACCAGATGCCCCGTTTGAAACGGCTCTGGACACACTTGAGTCGTCAAAGGACGGGAGGTGCAGGAGGAGGCTTTTTAAAAGGGGAGGGGGAAAAGCAGATTGAGATTGACCGGCGTATTGTCCGCCGTCAAATCGATCACCTCCAGTCTCAAATTGATGAGATTGTCAAAAATAGACAGACCCAACGGCGCGCCCGGGAAAGAAGAGGGATCCCCACTTTCGCCATCATTGGCTATACCAATGCAGGCAAATCGACTCTGATGAAAGCGCTTACCGATGCCGATGTCTTCATCGAAGATAAGCTGTTTGCAACGCTCGATACGACGACCCGTCAATTCGTGTTGCCGAATGGACAAAAGATCCTGTTGATCGACACAGTGGGCTTTATCCGAAAAATTCCCCACCTGCTCGTTGCCGCCTTCAAGAGCACACTCGAAGAAGCTTTACAGGCCGATATCTTGCTCCACTTAATCGATGTGAGCAACAAGCAAGCCCCTGCACAAGCAGAAGCCACCTTGGAAGTGCTCAAAGAGCTCGGCGCGAAGGGCAAACCCATCATCACGGTCCTCAACAAAATCGATCGCTGCCCTCATCGCGGCTACATTGACCGCATCCGGTTCAAATATCCCAAAACCGTGCTGATTTCGGCGACAAAACAAGAAGGATTCGACGCCCTCACAAAGGCGATGATCCAAGAGATCCACTCTCTGAGGAAAATCCTCCATCTGCGCGTTCCGCAGAGCCATTACGCACTGGTCGCTGAAGTGATGAATGAGGGGCGCGTGCTATTTTGCGAATACCAAGAAAACGATATTGTGCTCGAGGTAGAGATCCCTCAGAGTTTAGAAAAAAAAGTGGCTCTTTATCAAACAGAACCATGAACCTAAAATTGATCCCTGCCCAAGACCGTCCGCGCGAAAGACTCGCTCGCTATGGAGCCGACCCGCTTTCGAGCGTAGAGCTGTTGGCCATTTTATTGGGTAGTGGGACGCAACAGTGCTCCGTGCTTCATCTGGCAGAAGAGCTCTTGGCCCATTTCGGTGGGTTACGACAGCTCTGTGAGGCGAGTCTCAATGAGCTTAAGCAAATCAAAGGAATTGGCCTGGCCAAAGCAGTTCAGCTGCAGGCGGCTTTTGCTCTTTTTAAGAGACTGGGGCAAGAATTTTCGGAGCGCCTTTTGCTCCGCTCTCCGCAAGCGGTTTATGAAGCCGTTCGTCAGGAACTAGAGGACCAGAAAATCGAGGTATTGCTGATCCTTTTGCGCGATGTAAAGCGCTATCTCATTCATAGAGAAGTTCTCTCTCGCGGCACCCTCAATGAGTTGCTGATCCATCCGCGGGAGGTATTCCACGCCGCTATTCGCCACCGCGCTCACTCTGCGATCATTGCGCACAACCACCCTTCGGGAGATCCGCAGCCCTCGTCACAAGATCTCGATATGACCCGCATCCTCGCCCAAGCAGGCTGCATCGTGGGCATCGAGCTCACCGATCACCTCATCATCGGTCGCAATGGCTTCGTCTCGTTCTACCAAAAGGGCTTTTTCAAGCGAGACACGTACTAATTTATTTCTGGAACCGGTCGAGATAGTAGGTTTTCCCGGTCTCGATGCGCAAGAGGTCGTTCGCTTTTTGCGAGCGCCCCTTCTCTTTTAATTTCGTGCGGACCCGATAACTTTTGATCCCTTTTTGCAAATCCAAGAACACTTCAGCATTCTTGACCGCGCGCAGAATCGCTCTTCGCAACATCCCCTTGCTCCACTCGAGATCGAGCTCGCCAATGCCGGGCGCTTGGATGTGGGTCAACATCCCCGACTCAAAAGTGACTTGGGGCAAGAGATGCAAATGGGTTTCACACTGGCGAAAGAACAGATCGCGGATCTTTTTGGCCGCCTCTGAGAGTAGGTGAGATGCGTGCCCTTCTAGATCGCTATCGGTGAAGAGGCCTTGGTAGTGATCATCCACCAGGCGAGGCACTAAAATCTTAGAAAAAGCAGCACGACAAAACGCTTCCCAATCGCCTGTTTCTAACAAGTTCACGGGTCCTTTGCTCGGCTTTTTACCGGTGGCGGGCGTTTTTTGTCCGAGATCAAAAAGGACGGGCAAAATCTCTCTTAAATCAAAGCGGCGCCAAACTAGATCCCAGTCCTGTTTTTTGTGCGCTCCTAGCGAGAGGCGTTCCCCGTTTTCAGGGAGGGAAAATCCTGCATTCTCGGAGATGAGAAAGTGCTCTTTCGCCTGCAGAGTCCCTTTTCCGTGGCAAAGCCCTGCTTTCGGCGTTCGATCAGCCCAGATTTCAAATCCCTTTTTAGTGGCCTGTATTTTAAGGCGATAGAACCCCTCTTTGGCTTGTCCAAAGACCCAGACGCAGTTGTGTTCAAGATCGAGCTCCACAGTGAAATCGCGCACAGGCCCTGTTACATGAAGAGGAATCTCATAATGCCCAATCTTGATCAGGGTAGGATAGGCTTCTAATTTCCAATGCGTGCCTGGAATGAAACACGCAGTGCCGGGTGTGTGAGAAAATGGTTTAAGACGACTCAGAGTTTGTATCTTCATATCCATCCTATTAACCCATCTGGCTGATTTTCGGCCAGACGGACTTGCACTAGGTCGTGAGGTTTTAAAGAGGAGGCGTTGGCAATTTGTACAGGTAAAAAATTGGCCGTATGCCCTGTCCCGCCTGTTTCTACGAGCACGCTCATTGTTTTGCCCACATAGCGCTGTCTGAGAGCAAAGGCAGTCTTTTCTGCAAGACGCAGCAAGCGCTGTTTGCGTTCCTGAATGACCTCTGTGGCTACTCGGTTGGGATACAGAGCGGCTCGGGTCCGTTTGCGAGGGCTAAATGGAAACATATGCACTTTAGCAAATTGCACTTGCTCTACAATCTCCAGAGTTTCTCCAAAATCGGCCTCGCTTTCCCCAGGAAATCCGACAATGACATCCGTTGTAAAGGTAAAATCGGGATGCGCTTGCTTTAGTCGATCGACTGTCTTCAAGAAAATTTGCCTCGTATATTTCCGGTTCATCCTCTTCAAGATGGCATTGGAGCCTGCCTGTAAGACAATATGCATGCTGGGACAGGTGATGCGCCCTTGCAAAACTGCGTCCGCTAAATCGTCATCTACCTCATCTGGGTCAATCGACGAGATGCGGAGCCTCTGTAACCCTTCCACCTGATCTACGGCGCGCACTAAATCGGCCAGCCTCCCGCCTCCATCAAAATCGCCAATATTGATCCCCGTCAACACGACCTCTTTATAGCCGTTGGCAACGAGTCCTTGCACTTCTGCAACAATGTCGGCGATGGGGCGCGAGCGAGAACGCCCTCGTACGTACGGAATGATGCAGTAGGTGCAAAACGAACTGCACCCATCTTGCACCTTCACAAAAGCGCGGGTGTGGGCATCAAAATTGCGGATGTTGAATTCGGGCAGGTTTTCTTCATCAGGAAATAGATGATCGAGCAGCTTTTCTTTTTGGCCATTGGGGATGATCTCGATTCTCTCATCGATTGATCGGATCGCGTCGGGCGCGCTTTCTGCCATGCAGCCCGTCACGGCAATCCGCGCTTTTGGGTGATGGTGCACAAGGGCGCGGATCTGATGGCGAGAGGAGCTGTCGGCACTTTCCGTCACCGTGCAGGTGTTAACGATGCAAAGATCGGCCTCTTCGCCATCTAAAGCCGCTGTATAGCCCATCTGGCGCAGCTGGTCGGTGTACCCTTGCGATTCATACTGATTCGTGCGACAGCCCAGAGTGATGATCCGGTATTTTCCCATAGGGGAAAAGTATGCCAGGGCTCTGCTTCAGTTGCAAGAAATCAAGAAATTCCTTTATAGCCTTCAATTGTGAAGATATCACCCGAAACGTCCTTCCTCTCGATGGCTTCCTCGATCTTCTTCGTCCTCAATGCGACGGGGCAAATCCCTCTCTTTTTGGGACTTTTGGCTCGCTTTGATCAGAAGCGGCAGTTACGGATCATTGTAAGAGAGCTGACCATTGCGCTCGGCATTTTATTGCTCTTTACCTTTGCGGGAGACACGATCCTGCAATTGCTCGGCATCACGCAACCGATTATCGCGATTGCGGGAGGAGCTCTGCTGTTTCTGATTTCATTGGGGATGATTTTCTCCAAGTCGGGCGATGGGGAAAAGGCGCTTCATAGAGAGCCACTGATCATCCCTCTGGCCATGCCAGTCATTGCGGGACCGGGTGCGATCACGACAGTTATGGTATTTGCCCACGAGACGGCCAATCCGTTCCTGGTCAGCGGAGCTGTCTTCAGTGCGTGGGTTCTCTCGCTGATCATTCTGCTCGCAGGCTCGCTCATTAAGCAAATCTTGGGAGAAAAAGGGCTCGTTGCTGTGGAGCGGCTGGGAGGCATGATTGTCTGCCTCATCGGCGTCCAAATGCTCACCAGCGGTATCTTGGCGCTCGTCAGTCAGTACTACAATTTATCCTGAGAAAGGCGTTGCTGTAAAGAAAATAAATTGCAAGCATCGTGATACCCCTGTAGTTCTGAAAAATCAAAATCAAAATCCTCTAATAACATACGATAAAAGGCGATGTTTAAAGCTACTTTGTTCAGCGATTCTGGGGTTAAATCTATAGTATGCACATTTTCTTGGAGAGCTCTATATCTTTCGCACATAGTGTAACCATTCTGGTCTTTTAACAAGGTGTAAGCCAGGGGTTGCTCTACAGCAGTAATCAGGCATCTCAGGATCTGTAAAGCATGAGAGTGGGCATCAGCGAATGAGGTGTTCTGTAGGCGCTCGGCTATTCCAGTCACTGCTCGATGAAGAGGGGTGCATCCCTCAGAATCTTGGATGATCGGATTAGCTCCTCGAGCCAATAACTCCTGAACGAGCTTCACGTGGCCGTGGGACGCTGCTACATGTAGTAGGGATTCTCCCTGAAACTGGGTGTTGAGACTCTCCGGAGAAAGCTCTCGAATCTTTGCAATCAGCTGGTCGAGAAGGGTTTGTGGTTTAGAGCGGTCCACGAATGCTTTTCTGGGTAATGCAATGCTTTGTTGTATAATATTTGTCATAGTATCTCTGTTTTATTATATTAATATTTTAACATAAAAACATTTTTATGTCAATAAAAAAACAAAGCAAATATTAAGATTTAACATGTTAAAAAACAATGGCTTACATATTCAGTTTCTCTCAGAGGCCAGTCCAGATGTCCTTTGTTTTGCATATGCAGGAAAAATAGCTGGCTGGGTATAGTGCAAAGAGACCATGTCTTCCTTACAAAACCTCTCTTTTGATGTCTCGCTGCACGACCCCCACCGCTTGCTGGGGCTCCATGCTACAGCACAAGGCGCGGTCATCCGCCTATGGCGTCCTGGTGCCGAAAAGATCTATATCGAAGTAAAAGGAGAGCTCCGCGAAGCAGAGCGGGTCGATTCTCGAGGGCTTTTCGAATTGCTCCTCCCCGAAAAAATGGCTCCTATCGACTACCGGGTCTATCACCACAATGGCCTTTTGGCGCATGACCCCTATGCTTTTTGGCCCACTCTAGGAGAAATGGATCTTTTTCTCTTCAACAAGGGGTGTCATTATGAGCTTTTTTCCGTTCTGGGCGCTCATGCGAAGGTGCATCAGGGAGTAACGGGGGTGCAATTTGCCATCTGGGCACCCAATGCCAAAGGTGTGAGCGTAGTCGCCGATTTCAATCACTGGGATGGAAGAATCAATCCTATGCGGTCTATGGGAGGATCGGGAATTTGGGAGCTTTTTGTTCCAGGGTTGCAAGAAGGGGAGAAATACAAGTTTGAGATTTTAGCTCGTGAAGGGTATGTGCGTCTCAAGAGCGATCCATTCGCTTTTTATTCGGAGCTGCGTCCCCAAACAGCCTCTCTTGTTTGGGATGTAGATCGGTATCTGTGGCAGGATGCTACTTGGATCGCCTCTCGTACCACATCCAATTCTCAGCCCATGTTGATTTACGAGGTGCATCTAGGTTCCTGGAAGAACTATGGCAAAGAGTTCCCGAATTATCGAGAAATCGCCATCGATTTAGCCCAATACTGCAAGAAGATGGGTTTTACGCACGTCGAGCTGCTCCCGATTTTAGAGCATCCGCTCGATGAGTCGTGGGGATACCAGGTGACCGGCTTTTTCTCGGTAACGAGCCGCTATGGAACGCCCACCGATTTCCAGTTTTTTGTCGACCATATGCACCAAGAGGGGATCGGGGTCATTTTAGATTGGGTACCGGCGCACTTCCCGACCGATGATGATTCTCTCAACCGCTTCGATGGGACGGCCCTCTACGAACATGAAGATCCGCGCAAAGGGATTCACCCACATTGGGGAACTGCTATTTTCAACTACGGGCGGCATGAAGTGAGCAATTTTTTGATTGCGAGCGCTCTGTTTTGGCTCGAGAAAATGCACGTCGATGGGCTACGGGTCGACGCGGTCGCTTCGATGGTGTACCTCGATTATGGCCGCAAAGCAGGAGAGTGGATTCCCAATCCCGATGGCAGTAATTTCAATGTAGAAGGAATCGAATTTTTAAAGCATCTCAATGCCATTGTCCGTGAGAGACATCCAGGAACTTGGATGATCGCCGAAGAGTCCTCTTCCTTCACAGGGGTCACCCATCCCGTGGACCACAAAGGCCTTGGCTTCCATATGAAGTGGAATATGGGATGGATGAACGATACTTTGTGCTATTTCAGCAGAGATTCTTTTTTCCGCAAATTCCACCAAAACGAGCTGACGTTCAGCCTGCTCTACGCCTATTCCGAGAAATTCCTCCTCGTCTTGTCCCATGACGAAGTGGTGCACGGAAAGAAGAGCCTGCTTTCCAAAATGCCTGGTACCGACTGGCAAAAGTTTGCGAACCTCCGCCTTCTCTATAGCTACATGATCTGCCATCCGGGGAAAAAGCTCCTCTTCATGGGAGGCGAGATCGGGCAGTTGAGCGAGTGGGACTGCAAAGGACAGATCGATTGGCCGCTCGAAGCAGTCTCTACGCACTCTGGAGTCCAGAAGATGGTCCGCGACCTCAATCACTTCTATCGCTCGCAGCCGGCGCTTTGGGAGTGGGATTTTGACTGGCAAGGGTACGAGTGGGTCGATTTTTCTGACTGGGAAAAGAGTGTGGTGAGCTATTTGCGCAAAAGTCCCCACGCACAGCTGCTTTGCGTCCACAACTTCACTCCGGAATTTTGGTCCCAGTACCGTCTTCCTCTCAAAGGGATCAAAAAAATACGAGAAGTCTTCAATTCTGATCACGAACAATATGGCGGATCGCATAAACTCAACTCTCTCATTGGGCCCGATCTCGCTATAGACATGGCGCCTTTGGCAACGATGATTTTT
>JACQAR010000125.1 GCA_016194825.1 Chlamydiia bacterium | reverse complement strand
TACTGTCTTCTGTTCCTTGGCTGACGGAGATGAGAACGCCTTGAGCGACATATTTTCCTACTTGGAGCGCAATGGCGTCGCTTCCCTCTTCAGCGCCACTTGGGACGGTGATGACGCGGAGCCGGTCGACGCCGAGAGAGCGGCGCGCGTTTTCCAGGACGTCGGGCCCTTCGCCGGATAAGTTGGCAATCGCGTTGGCCAGTTGTAGCGCTTGCAGTCCGTTGATTTCAGAGAGTTCTTGGCCAAAGAAGAGGTAGGCGAGGATAGAGCTCATCGGTAGTGCAGGGACCGATTGAAGGGTCAGTTGTGGTTGATTGAGTGGTCCTTGGAGGCGAGCGATAATGGCAACCCCTTTTTCTTCGATAGTGGCTGCGATATTGAGATGGGGCATTTCATGCTCTTTGCCCGTCAAAGAAAGAGAGCCTTCGCTCAGCTTGAATTGGCGCGAGGCAAACACAAAATCCCCAAGAATGAGTTCTAGTTTTCCCTTTGCTGCCATCGAATCGAGGGTGCCTCCCATCACGAAATCTCCTTTCCATTCGGAATTGAGTCCGCGACCGGTGATGTAGATCCCTTCGGGGGCAGAGACTTTGAGGTCTAAGTGTACAGGATAGGGATGTTGTGGCTGTTTTCCTGGAGTAGGCAATACGGGGTGGATCGGATTGCGGTAGACGACTTTGAGGCGTGGGATCGGTTTGGCAATATGATCGGGGATAGTGAGGATGCTCTGTAAGATGGCAATATCGCCTTTGGCCCAGGCTTCTTTCAGGTTGCCAATCACTTGCACGGAACCGCTTGCTTCGGCAGCCACGAGATCGATCTCGACGCAGTTGAGATGAGAGAACTCGACGTGGAATTGGAAGGGAAAGAAGTCTTTCGGAAGCAAAGAGAGATGTCCCGTCGCGCTGAGTGTCCCTTTTTCTTGGTAGTCTTGCGCAGTCAACTGAATGAGGTCGAGACGCGGGCCATTTCCGATCCATTCTGCTTCGATGTTTTGGAGCTGCGTCCCTGTGTAGTAGTTTTGGTAAACGCCGTTTTTCCAATGGCACGATCCTTTGATTTTTGGAAAAGCAAATGTATGGCTGAGGGTGAATTCGCAATCCATATTTCCCTCTAGGCGGTGGGTGCCGAGATCGAAAAAGTCCAAGATCTCTTCGATCTTCCCATCGTAGGCAAATCGTCCTTGTATTTCCCGATCGGCAATGAAGGCGAGATGATAGGGCCAGATTTCGAGATGCAAAGGGAGACTCAGATCGACTGTCAGAAGAGGGGCTTTGCTTGCTAAAGAGCCTTTGATGTCGAGTCTGTCTCTCTCTAAACTCGCCTCAAAATGTCCTATTGCTCGCAAGGTTTCTCGGCTTTCCATTCCCACCACTTCGAGGTCTTGGATAGAGGCCTCCAGCTTTGCGCTCAATTGTTCTCCTTGTTGCAGGAGGCGCGCATCTAAGTCAAAATACCCTCCGATGGGGACTTCCAGAGGATTCAAAGAGAGGATATCGATTGGCAGATGGCGGAGGAGGAGCTGTCCTTGTGTTTTTTCTCCTTCATGAGCAAACGTGGCGCTACAAGAGCCGTCTCCGAGTTGCAATTCAAGAGGAGAAAGGCGGAAGGCACCGCTCGATTTTTCAAAATGGATTGGGGAGAGAATGAGGAAAGGGTGGTGATAAAACGTGCCGCTGGCTGTCTGTAGGTTCGCTTCCCAATTCCCGCCGCTATAGCTCCACGTACCATCGAGGGTCAAGTCGAGGGGCGTCTTCCACTTTCCTTCGAGTAGCAGATGGAAGGGAGAGAACTCTCTCTGCCTAGCGGTTTGTAGACTGGCTGAGGTGATTTCGAGCTCTTTATATTTGCCTTGCTCGAGATTGATCGAGAGGTTCCCTTTGAGTGCATGGAAAGGATCGACTGCATCGCAAGACAGATGCATCTGTTCGGCAAATAAGGCTCCCCAAAAGATCTGGTGGGCCTGCATCTCGACATGCACCGCTTGCTCCGAGCCAGTTTTTTGCCAAAGGAGCGTCCCTTCTGCGATCCCAAAGAGAGGCAGTCCCACATCTTGCAACCGTTCGATCCGTACTGTCATGGGGCCTTCGATGAGGCCGTGTGGATCGATCAACCAATGACCTGTAGCAGAGGCAGAGGGGCCGGTCAATGTCCAGCTGCTCAGTTCTAGTGGCTCGCCGAGGCTCCAAGCAAAATCAGTTTGCAATTGCCAGATATGTTCCCAAAGGGAGGCTTTGGCGTCGATTGTGCCGCTCCAGCTTTCTTCTCGTTTTTGAGCGCGCAGATTTCCTTGGATCTGTTTTGCCAAGGAAGCTTGCGCTGTTTGGAATGACGCATCGACTTCGAGCTGCTCAGTCTGCCTGATATCGAGACGTACTAAAATGGGCTCTACTTGGCTTAAGTCCGCCACATGTCCCTCGAAATGTAGCGACTGTGTCAAAGGAGTGGTAAAGACTCCTTGGAAGCTGAGATTTTGCAGTTTGCCGCTCAAATCGCCCCGGATGGGTCCCAATAAAGAGCCGCCTGCTTTGATCTGGGCCTCCAAAGCTCCGTATGGGGCTTCTTCTGTTTGTATCGATGCTTGCAAGCGGATGGTTTGATTCCGTTTGATTTTGAGAGATCCGCTCCAGTGGCTATTCCATGGTTCGACTTGCTTCAGATCAAAATGGGCAATCGAGAGGAGATAGGGGAGAGGCCCCTCTTTTTTCAATAGAGGCTGTCTTCCTTTTTCTACTTTCCAACGGATCTTTTCTCCTTGCAATTCTCGGATGGCGATCTCTTTTCTGAAAAGGCGAAGCAAGGAGAGGTCCAGGTGTAAAGACTCTGCTTCGATTTCCCAGCCATCTCCTTTTAACACAAGCTGTTTGAGCTCGATGTTCTGTGGGAGAGTACCTCCGATCTGTCCGACTTGAATGACCCAGCCCGATTGCTGCAGCGCCTGTGCCAGAAGATGCAGCGCTAATTTTTTCCCCCATGGGCTCTGCATGAAGCCCACAATGGCTGTGATCAATAGGAAAACCGAGACGAGGATGTAGCTGAGTTTTTTCATTAAAAGGCTTGCCCCACTGCTGCGTAAATGGTGAAATTCGGGTCGATGGCGCTCCGTTTATTCAAAGGGAAGCCAATATCAAAGCGGAGCGGACCAAAATAAGCGAAATAGCGTAGGCCGACGCCGACCGATTTGTACCACTTGGTGTTCCACTCAGGCACTTCAGAAAAAGAGACAGTCCCAAAGTCGGCAAAAGGGACCAGCCCAATGGTCTTGGTCAGCCGGATGCGTCCTTCCGCAGTTGCGTAAATCGCCGAGCGTCCCCCCAGAGGTTGATGACTGCTGTTCAAAGGGCTTACTGTTTTGTAGCGATAGCCGCGCAGTTCATCTAAAGAACCGCCTAGGAATAGCTTGGAAAGAGGTACATAGCTTTGTCTGGCCCCCGCGATCGATCCCAATTGGACGCGGAGGGCGAGCACCAAATTTCTCTTCTCCATGATCGGAAGGTAACACGTCCCCGTGAGGCGCTGCTTGACGAAGTGTTGGTGGCCATAATCCATCGATTGATACGGCGTGAACTGATACGTAACTGTGAATCCGCGGCTCGGATCCAACTCATTATCGGTCGCATCGTATTTGCCAGATAGAGGAAGGCCAAGAAGGAGATAGGTGTTGTTGTTGGCGCTTTTCGTCACCGTGATGTGTTCGATCTTGAGTCCCATCGACATCGTTCCTTTCTCCTCGATTTTTCGGTCGATGTAATTGGCAAAGCGATAAGTGAAAGCGAGATAGGTAGGGCGAATGTTTTCTCGCATCAATTGAGCCAGGGCACGATAGGTTTGGTTATAGCGAAAAAAATCTGGTTTCTTATAGACAATGAGTCCAGCGATCCACCGTTTGGAGGCATCTACGTCGATGCTCAGTATTTCTCCCATGCCCCGCAAATTTCTGTGGATCCAGCGAAGCGAGCCTCCGAACCCATCTTCTGTCGCATAGAAAGCACCCAAAGAAAGCTGTCGGTGCTTCACTTCGCTCAGGCGCATTTTCAGGGCCAGCTCTCCTCTTTCATCCAGCTCGTCTCCATGAGAGATCAACACAGAGCTAAACAGGTCTGTTTTCAAAAGGCGCTGCTGTGTTTCTTCCAAACGATCTGCGTCATACGGATCTCCCTCTTTCCACGCAATCCTTCCTTCGATGAAATCGGGTTTCACTCCTTTGAGGCCATAGATCAGCGTAGGACCAAATTTGGCAGCAGGACCCTCTTGGATGCAAGCAGCTGCATGCACCGCCTTTTCCTCCATGTCCACCTCTACTTTCCTGTGTTCAACCGAGGCCAAAGGGTGAGCGCATCGAGAAAGTTGGGTGAGCAGCTCCAATTCCGCATTGACGATATCGACAGAGAGAGCAGGTTTACCCAGGGTGAGTCCCAGATCTGGCGCCTCTAGTGCACACTCGGGCAGAACCAGCGTCTCTTTGCAGGTGGGTTCTTTAAATACTTCATAGGAAGAAAGCAAGTACTGAGGGCCAGGATCGATGTATACAACGACATGGTAGCCATCTTCTTTTGATTGGATTTCGCTCGTGATGGCCGCTTCGTAATATGCGTAGGCGTGGAGTACTTCGATGAGCTCAGGAATATCTGACGCAATCCGGTATCTGAGGCCATTGATGGAAGGAGGAGGGCGATTTTGCAAATGGACGAGTTGCGACGCATCTTGCAACGCTTTGAATGCTGCTTTATCATTCAGGCCTAAAAATTCCACATCATAGCTCAACCCATAGCCGAACAGAGGAAGAGCGAGGCACAAGATACGCATGACCCGATTTTGCAGAAAGTCCCCGCCAAGGTCAAAAACATTCTGTAACATCATGCTTAGGAATAGAGATTATTTATTAACCCGGCATGCAAATAAGAGACAAATGGCGCTAGCGAGGCAAAGCCAGATCAAAGCAGACAAAGTCTGCGTTATGAACGAGGAAGCCATAGTAAAACTATGGCTGACGAGAGAGGATTGATATGGCAAAGCCGCAGCAAGCCAGTTGGCTCTTATTTGCATGCCGGGTTAATAGCAATATAGGCGTCGGGATGTTTCGCTCCCGCTCCACCCCTGCGCCCCAGGGGACCGGTTCTGGCTTTGATAACCGGTCGCGCCCTGATCACAAAACCGCAAACTGCGTTTGCGGCAGAAGCGCGACCTATCGTGGCTGGTTCCTTACCGTACTCTTGTACGGTTCGTCACTTGATGCGCCACGATTTCTCTTTGCCATAACCAGTCAATGGCTGTGCCTACGCCCCCACTACGTGGGGCCCCCGAGGCACAGAGTGAGGCCCTTCGGGCCTTCAATGGCGAAGAACTTCCGTGTTTATAACAAGCTGTGAAGACCCGAAGGGGCCAAATCTGCGCCCCGGGGGGACCCAGCAAGGCTGGGGCCTGGGCGCAGCCCGAGACTGGTTATGGCACAGAGAAATCGTGGCGCATCAAGTGAGGAGCGGTACAAAAAGTACGGCGACGAACCAGCCACGATAGGTCGCGCTTCTGCCGCAAACGCAGTTTGCGGTTTTTATGAGCAGGGCGCGACCGGTTATCAAAGCCAGAACCGGTCCCCTGGGGCGCAGGGGTGGAGCGGGAG
>JACQAR010000129.1 GCA_016194825.1 Chlamydiia bacterium | reverse complement strand
CTACACAGAATCTGCCATCAAGTCAGCTGTCTACCTCTCTGATCGATATATCACAGGGAGATTTCTTCCCGATAAGGCGATCGATCTTCTCGATGAAGCGGGAGCAAAAGCCAGGATTGGAAGTATGCACCAGCCGCAGGATATGACAGAGATCGAAGAGCAGGCAGAAAAACTCAGAGTCGGCAAAGAAGAGGCGATCAATAAACAAGAGTATGAAAAAGCGGCCAAATTGCGCGATAAAGAGAAAACACTCAGAGAGAAACTCTCCCAGATGAAAGCAGAGTGGGAGAGCAACAAAGATGAAAACCAGGTGATCGTCGATGAGGAAGAGGTGGCTCAGATTGTTGCAAAACAAACGGGAGTGCCGCTCACCCGCCTTACGGAAGCTGAGACTGCAAAAGTACTCAAGATGGAAGAAATCCTCAAAGGAGCCATCATCGGACAAGATGACGCCATCAGCACGGTCTGTCGAGCCATTCGAAGAAGTAGAGCTGATATCAAAGACCCCGCGCGCCCCATCGGCGCGTTCCTCTTTTTGGGCCCCACGGGGGTGGGAAAGACGCTCCTTGCCAAGCAGCTTGCCATTCATATGTTTGGTGGTGATGATGCTCTCATCCAAGTCGACATGTCTGAGTACATGGAGAAATTTGCGATCAGCAGAATGACGGGATCCCCTCCTGGCTATGTAGGGCATGAGGAGGGAGGGCAACTGACAGAACAGGTGAGACGACGCCCCTACTGCGTCGTTCTCTTTGACGAGATCGAAAAGGCTCACCCCGATGTGATGAACCTCCTTCTCCAAATTTTAGAAGAGGGAAGGTTGACCGATTCTTTTGGTAGAAAGGTAGATTTTCGCAATACGATTGTGATTATGACTTCTAACTTAGGGGCGGACCTCATCAGAAGATCGACGGAAGTGGGATTTGTTGTGCAAGAGGGGATGCTCGATTTCAAGGCAATTCAAGAGAAGATCGAAGGTTCTGTGAAAAAGACGTTTAAGCCTGAATTTGTCAATAGACTCGAT
>JACQAR010000124.1 GCA_016194825.1 Chlamydiia bacterium | reverse complement strand
TGTTATTTTCTGAGTCCAATGTTAGCCGCGATTCGATTTTAAAAATTGTCTCTGCAGGAAAAGAGATGCATCTTTTGATTGAAATCTGTCCTGAACCGCTCTATGGCGATACGATGGGGGGCTTAAATTATTTAGAAATGATGAAGAAAAATAGTGAGACGATTGCGAGGTACTTAAAATGATCCGCTCGGACGCGCTCACTGTCCATCATGGGAAAACGGCTGTCCTTTGGAATTTGACTTTTCAGGTTCCGAAAGGGGTGTTGCTCGGTATATTAGGGCCGAATGGGGCGGGCAAGAGCACCATGCTGAAGACCTTGATGGGATTGATCCGGCCGCTGTCTGGACAGATCGAGTGTTCTGGGAAAATTGCCTATGTGCCACAACGGGAGTCCATCGACTGGGACTTTCCGATTACTGCGCTCGAAGTGGTGATGATGGGGCGATTTGGGAAATTGGGCTTTTTCAAGCGCTTGCGTAAAGCGGATCGGGAAGCGGCGCTCATCATGCTGGAACAGGTGGGGATGAAGGAATTGGCGCACCGGCAGATCAACCAACTTTCAGGAGGACAGCAGCAAAAACTTTTCATTGCGCGTGCACTCATGCAAGAGGCAGACGTCTATTTGTTAGATGAACCTTTTGCTGGGGTCGATTTGACTACAGAAAAAGCGATCATGGAAATTTTGAAAAGACAGAAAGAGGCGGGCAAGACCTTGCTGATTGTCCACCATGACCTGCCTACGGTCAGAGAGTATTTCGATTGGGTCATCCTCTTGAATCGGAGGTTAGTGGCGTGCGGACCTGTCAAAGAAGTATTCAACCGGGAACATGTACAGAGCACGTTTCGTTCACCGACCCTCTTCGATGAGGTAGCTACTTTGACAGCAGAAACGTATCAAGGGGAAGTGATCCCGTGAGTGCTATGCATCTATGGGCCTATTTCACAGATCCCATTTTACGCGCCCCCACATGGGGAACCTTCTTTATGTGTATTGGTTCTGCGCTCATGGGCGTCATCTTGTTTTTGCAGAAGCGCTCTTTGCTGGGAGAGTCGCTCTCTCACGCGGCCTATCCAGGGATTGTGCTGGGAGTCACTGGAATGGCTCTATTTTTCCCGCAGCAGGAAGGATGGGGTTTTCTCGCTGTATTGGGAGCCGCCTTTGTCTCCTCACTTTTGGGACTTGTTTCGGTGGAGTGGCTCGAAAGAAAAAAAAAGGTCTCTGCTGATACCGCACTTTGCGCTGTTCTCTCTTTTTTCTTTGGCATCGGGATTGTTGCGATGAGCTTCCTCCAGAGCTCTTTCCCTGCTTGGCAAAGGCATGTGCAAATGCTCTTGTTTGGACAAGCGGCCACCATGCAAGACATCCATATTTTTGTTTATGCCCTTTTGAGTGTTGTGGTGGTTCTGTTTTTCTCCCTTGCCTTTCGTCCTCTGCAAGCCTTTTTGTTTGATCGCCAGTATGCCAAAAGCTTAGGGATTCGGGTGAAAGCACTGGAAAGAGTCATCTTTCTTTTACTTCTTCTTTCTCTGATGATCGGGATTCGCAGCGTGGGGATTACTCTCGTTTCTGCGATGGCTGTGGCCCCTGCTGTTGCTGCCCGTCAGTACACAGAGTCGTTTCGCCCCATGCTGTGGCTCGCTGCGATCTTCGGAGCCATCAGTGGGTTGGTGGGTAATTTTCTCTCCATTGCACTCTCTCAAGAAGGCATGAGCCTTCCTACGGGTCCTATGATTGTGCTGAGCTCGTTTACTATAGCGCTCCTATCCTTGCTCTTTGCCCCGCGTAGAGGGTGGATTGCGAGAGCCTATCGGATTGGCGCGTTCCGGTTTCGCTGTGTCCAGGAAAACATTTTAAAACAGATGTGGAAACAGGGGAAACTCAAAGAAGAGGGAATCCTTTACCGAGTGGCTCTTTGGAGATTGCAAAACCAAGGATGGGTGGTGAAAAAAGGGGAGGGGTTCGAATTGACGCTTGATGGGATGAGAAAAGCCGCCTCAGTCGTTCGCCTCCATCGCTTATGGGAGTTGTATTTGACCCAGACGCTGAAAGTAGAAACTCATGCTGTTCATCACAATGCTGAAGAGATGGAGCACATCTTGACTCCCGAATTGGAGGCGAGACTCACCGCGCATCTAGCAAACCCCAAACGAGATCCTCACCAGCAACCGATACCGGAGCGTTTTTAAATGAATCCCTATTGGGACAGTGGTTTTTTTGAGTTTTTCCAGATTTTCTTTTGCCGTTTGTTTGAGCGCTCCACCCCTTTAGCGAGCGATGAGATCCAATTTCTCGTGCTTGGCTTGAATGCGATTTCGTGTGGTTTAGTGGCCCCTTTTTTGGTGTTGAAAAGGATGGTGATGTTTGCCAACTCGCTCTCTCACACCATCCTATTTGGCATTTTAAGCGCCTATCTTCTTTCCTCGCAGATTTTTGGAGCCGGGTGGTTTGACCTGTCCACTCTTTTGATCGGAGCGCTCATTGCGGCACTCATCACTGCCTTCTGTACAGAAGGATTGGTCCGTTTGTTTCGGCTGCAAGAAGATGCGAGCATTGGCCTGATTTTCACCTCTCTTTTTGCCCTTGGTATTCTTCTGTCCACGCTTTATGCACGCGATGTACACCTCGGTACAGAAGCGGTGACGGGGAATGTAGATGCACTGCAGCGATCCGATATTGTGCTGTCGCTGCAGCTGCTGATGGTCAATCTGGGCGTCGTGGCTCTTTTTTATCGCCCCTTGCAGCTGATCTGTTTTGATGTGGGATTTGCCCGCTCTTTAGGAGTCCGATCTTCTCTTTTCCATTTCCTCCTTCTCTTTCTTGCTGCACTGACCTGTGTCGGCGCTTTCCGATCGATGGGGGTACTCCTCGTCTTGGCCTTTTTGATCGGTCCCTATCTCATCGCCCGCAATTTTTGCCGCACATTGCCTCAGCTCCTTTTTTGGTGTCCTGTTATTGGTATTGGAGTGGCGCTCTTGGGAGTGGCGCTTGCCCGGTCCCTTTTAAGCAACACGGGTTGGGCCCTCTCTACGGGAGGGATTGTTGTTTGCACAATGGGACTGGTCTATATCGTATCCCAAACAAATCTCTTCACATGGCGCAGGAAGATCTGTTAGACTTGAGCCGTAAAAAGTTCAGTCCCTGCAGGCCTGAACTGGGCAAGGGCACAGGCAGAGGCACGGATATGTCGGAAACGAGCAAGGTTCACGAAGATGATGCAGATTAAACATGGCCCTTGTCCGACGTGCCCATGCCTCTGCCTGTGCCCTTGCCCAGTTCACGACCCGTAATAGGGGAGTGAACTCTTACCTTGAGCCAATTGTATGTTAGAAAATGTTTTATACGCCATTTTAGCGATCTTAGGACTTGGGGTTCTCGTCTTCATCCACGAACTCGGACACTACTGGATAGCGCGCAGACAAGGGATGAGGATTGAGGCTTTTGCCATCGGTTTTGGTAAACCGATTTTGAGTTGGGAATTCCAAGGAGTCAAATGGCACATTTGCTGTTTGCCGTTTGGCGGTTATGTGAAGATTGCGGGAATGCAAAAAGAGGGGACGAAAGAGCCCCATGATATTCCCGATGGATTCTACGGCAAGCGCCCCTGGCAGAGGATCCAAGTCGCTCTAGCAGGACCTCTTGTGAATATTGTCTTTGCCTTCGCCTGCTTTGTGACGCTTTGGCTCCTCGGCGGCCGGCAGAAACCTTTTTCTGATTTTACCCATCGCATTGGCTGGGTTGACCCGAAATCCGAACTCTACCAAAAAGGCGTGCGCCCTGGCGATGTTATCCAGAACTATGACGGAAAGCCGTTTCATGGGTTCAAAGATCTTCTAATGGCAGGGATACTGAATGAAAAGGCGATCCGCATCACTGGCTACAAAGTCGATTACTCCACCGGCGAGCACATCCCTTTCGATTATACTCTTCCGACCTATGAGCTCCCCAACGCACATGCTCGTGATAAGATGCACACTATCGGGGTTCTATCGCCCGCATCCTTTTTGATGTATGACGAAACGCGCCCTCTTTCCCAAGGTTCCCCCATGTACGGAAGCGGCCTATTGCCCCAGGATCGACTCCTCTGGATCGATGGAGAGGTCGCTTTCTCCGTTCCCCAAATGACTTCTCTCATCAACGAATCTACCTCCTTTCTCACCGTCCAAAGAGGCAACCAGATCTTCCACACGAAAGTCGCTCGCGTTCCCATGGAAGATCTGAAACTCAGCCTCCCCGAGAAAGGGGAATTTGATGACTGGCAGCATGAAGCTCACATATCAGGAAAACTGCAAGATCTCCACTTTATCCCCTATATGCTCTCTCCTGATTGTAAGGTGGAGGGTTCTCTTGCTTTCATTGATGAGGAAGATCGGGCAAAAGCATTAGAAAAATGCCAGCGCTGCAGCTATTTTACCCCCCTTGAAGAAGATGACCAAATCCTCGCCATTGACGGGGTTGCTGTGACCAGCTCCTATGAACTTTTGTCTCGTTTGCAAACCCGGCGCGTCTTAGTGATTGTAGAGCGCTCTCCACAGCCACTCGCTTCTTTGTCTTGGAACCGATCTGATCTGCAATTTGATGATTTTAGTCCGAAAAATCTCGATGCGATCATCTCGAGCATCGGAACTTCTCATCCCGTGCAGCATGCTGGCCATCTTTTCCTCCTCAAGCCAGTGATTCCTCGTTCGTTCCTCGACTATCCCTTTACTGCTGAGCAAAAAAAACAGATTGACGAGCACGCCGCATCGTATCGCAAATACCTCGATTCGATCCAAGACCCCGATCAGCGCCTCGAGGCTGCCCGCCAATGGGAAAAGCAGCAAAAGCGGGCCATTTTAGGCATTCCTTTAATCGATCGGAAAGTCACTTATAACCCTTCCCCATTAGAGCAATTCGGTGGCGTTTTTGAAGACACATGGCGCGCGCTCTTCGGCCTTTTTTCGGGATACTTAAACCCCAAATACCTCAGCGGTCCTGTAGGCATTGTCCACATCGTCCACAATAGCTGGATGGTTGGCACCCGCGAGGCCCTCTACTGGCTTGCCGTCATCAGCTTAAACCTTGGCCTTCTCAACCTTCTCCCTATTCCCGTTTTAGATGGCGGTCATATCCTCTTCTCGGTATGGGAGGCGATTACCCGTAGGCCCATCCGCTCCAAAACGATGGAGCGACTCATCATCCCCTTTGTCGGGCTCTTGATTGCGTTTTTTATTTACGTCACTTACCAGGATATCGCGCGTCTTTTTTCCCACTTTTTCTAGGAAGGTAGTTGTATGCGTCTTTGGGTTGCGATTTTGTTCCCCTTTTTAGTTCGTTGTTCAGTGACTTGGACATGTCGTTTCCCTCCAAAAGGCTCAAAAATCATGAACAGATTGCTTACACCATTCCTCGTGTATTCGCTGTCGTATCGCTCTGGCTTTCCTGACTCCATCGGTATGCTTT
>JACQAR010000123.1 GCA_016194825.1 Chlamydiia bacterium | reverse complement strand
TTCTTTCAAAGCAGAGAGGCACCTGGCAAACACCGACTCTGCGATGAGAGTGACTGGAATCCCCAAATCGAGCGCGCTAATCCCCGTCCATTTGCCCGTCCCTTTTTGTCACGCCACATCCAAAATCTTTTCCACAAGTGGCGATCCATCCGTATCTTTGTGTTTGAAAATCGACGCAGAAATTTCAATAAGAAAACTGCTTAACACTCCTTTATTCCACTCTTTAAAAATCTCAGACATCTCATCACAAGAGAGTTTGAGAACATGTTTTAATAGAAAATAGGCTTCTGCTATCAGCTGCATATCTCCATATTCAATCCCGTTGTGCACCATCTTGACATAGTGCCCAGCTCCCCCTTCTCCAATCCAATCGCAGCAGGCAAGTCCATCCTCTTTGGCTTTGGCAGAGATCGCCTGAAAAATCGGCTGAATGAGCGGCCATCCCTTTGGATTGCCCCCAGGCATAATCGAAGGGCCGTGTCTTGCTCCCTCTTCCCCACCAGACACCCCAGCGCCGATAAAGAAGATCCCCTTCTTCTCCAGCTCTTTGACTCGTCTTTCGCTATCTGGGTAGTGGCTATTGCCTCCATCGATGATCACATCCCCCGCCTCTAGAAAGGGGAGGCACTCTGCAATCAAGTCATCGACTGCTTGCCCCGCCTTGACCATCATCATTACTTTGCGAGGACGTTTGAGGTTAGAAAAAAAATCTTTTAAAGAGGAAGCACCGATCACCTTGGTTCCCTTGGCAGGCCCATCGGTAAATTCCTTTACCTTAGAGAGGGTGCGGTTGAAAACAGCTACTGTAAACCCATGGTCGTTCATATTGAGAACCAGGTTCTGTCCCATGACGGCAAGGCCTATCAATCCAATATCTGCTTTCATTTTCTTCCCCTTTTCTTTATACTGTCCATTTTTCTGTCCTCGTAGCTCAGGTGGATAGAGCGGTCGCCTCCTAAGCGGCAGGTCGCGCGTTCAACTCGCGCCGAGGACGATTACATTTTCATATAACGATCAATCCCATCGGCAATGCCGATGGCCAAGCGGTTCAAATACTCTCTGTCTCGCAAGCGGGATCTCTCTTCTTTATTCGTGATGAAACCCCCTTCCACGAGAAC
>JACQAR010000114.1 GCA_016194825.1 Chlamydiia bacterium | reverse complement strand
GGTTCTATTGCTAATCGATGCGCAGGAAGGGCCGATGCCGCAAACGCGTTTTGTCCTCTCTGCAGCACTAAAAATGGGGCTCAAGCCCATTGTAGTCCTCAATAAAATCGATCGGCCCCATGCCGCGCCCGATCGCGCCCTCAATCAGGCGTTCGATCTCTTTTTGGAGCTGGGAGCCAATGATGAGCAGCTCGATTTTTCCCATATTTACGCCTCGGGCTTTAACGGGTATGCCATCGCCAAACTCACCGATACCCCTAAAGATCTCTCCCCTCTGTTTGATCTGATCTTGACAGCCGCACCTCCTCCACCAGGTAATTTAGAGCTCCCCTTCTTGATGCAGGCAGCGACCATCTCGTATGACGACTATGTCGGCAGGCAGGCCTGTGGACGTATTCTGGAAGGAAAGATCGCCAAAGGCGATCTCATTACCCGCGTCGATAGAAATGGGAACCACAGCCAACACAAAATTGCCCGGATTGAAGGGCATTTGGGACTTAAGAAGATCGAGATCGAGAATGCGGGCGCTGGAGACATCGTCACGATTTCAGGAATCCCAGAGGTAGACATTGGCGATACCCTTTGCGCTCCTGATCAGGTGGTGCAACTCCCTCCGATTACCCTCGCAGAGCCCACTGTATCGGTAGAATTCTGCGTCAACACTAGCCCCTTTGCCGGCAAAAATGGCAAACACATCACGATGAATAAGCTGCGCGAGCGGCTCATGCGAGAAAAAAAGGCCAATATCTCGCTCAAAATTGAAGAGATCCCTGACCGCGATGACGCGATCCGCGTCTGTGGTCGAGGAGAGCTGCACCTGGCCGTATTGATTGAAGCCATGCGCCGCGAAAATTTCGAAATGGCCATTTCGAAGCCAAAGGTCATCACAAAAGAGGTCAATGGCACGGTGATGGAGCCGATGGAGCGGGTGCACGTTGAAGTGCCAGAAGAATTTTCAGGCACAGTCATCGAAGATCTTTCTCGCCGCAAAGGAGAGCTGCGCTCGCTAGAAACATCCGAACACGGTCTCACCACGATGCAGTTTTTGGTCCCCACACGCGGACTGATGGGATACCGCAATGATTTTCTCACCCGCACTTCGGGGCTCGGTGTCTTGACTTCGATCTTCGAAGACTTTGCTCCTTGGAAAGGAGAGATGGCAGGCCGTACTCGCGGAGTGTTGATCTCGAACAGCGGTGGTAAAGCCAACGGTTACGCTCTCTTCAATCTCCAAGAAAGAGGCTCTCTCTTCGTCAAACCAGGCGATGAAGTGTATGAAGGAATGGTGGTCGGTCAGCATGCTCGAGATAACGATCTGGTGGTGAATGCGATCAAAGCCAAACAGCTCACCAATATCCGAGCTGCTGGAAGCGATGAGAACATTCTGCTTACTCCTCCGCGGAAATTCACTCTGGAACAGGCCATCGACTACATTGCCGATGATGAGCTGGTCGAAGTGACTCCCCATTTCATTCGCCTCCGAAAACTCTATCTCACAGAAAATGAACGGAAGCGCGCCGGCCGAGATTAGAAAATAGGACAAATAGAACATAGAAACGGCCGGCGGTGCAATGCCGGTTAGGATAGCGGACCTCCCAGGTTTGGTCTTCATATTAGACTTCTTTCGAAACCCCATTTGCCCGTCAAAACCAAATCTTTTCTGCCAAATTTTTGTATCGTCATCTCAGCGACTTTAGTCAAGTCGCTTCGCCTCCGCTACCCGAATCTACTCCGTAGATTCTAAAAATTTTCCTAGAAAATCTTTGATTTTCCCAGGCAAAGCGAG
>JACQAR010000127.1 GCA_016194825.1 Chlamydiia bacterium | reverse complement strand
CCTGGTTTGCCTCGACAGCTCTCGGATCAAAGTCGGGAACTCTTCTCCCTCTCTGGGGGTATCCCAATGCATCGGGCCAAGGAGACAGCACGCACACCGCCTCTTTTGCCAGGGGAAAATGGATCCTGGGGCTCAATGTGTGTGATCTGGAGATGGGAAGATCGTTCTGGGTAGGGAAACATTTTTCTTTGCGCCCTTTTATTGGAGCAAGAGGCGCTTGGATCGATCAACACTTTCATATTCGCTACGATCTTGCGACATCCTCCCCCACGAGCACTCACATTCACGCTCTTTCCGATTTCTCAGGAGGTGGCATTAGAGCCGGTACTGATATGCGCTTTACACTGATTGGGGGATGGAGTTTCTATAGCGTAGCATCAGCCTCTCTTCTCTACGGATTTTATAACTGCGATTTCCACGAACAGTGGGATGGACAAGCGATTGCCGATGCAAAGAACCGGTTTCGACAAGGGGTTTCGAACGGTCAGCTAGAGCTCGGCGTTCGCTGGGACACCTACCTGCATAGAGATCGGTACCACATCGGCCTGTACGCTGGATGGGAGCAAAATATTTGGTTTGGCATGAACAAGATGAGCAGGTATTTCGGTTCTCTCGACGAGGGAAATTTCGAACAGATGAATGCCGATCTCACTCTCTCTGGTGGAACATTTGGGGTGCGCTTTGATTTTTAAGTATAAATACTTATTCGCATTGCCATTGTGTCTTGGGGCAGCAGAACCGCCAAGTGTGGCGCCTGCGAGCAAGGTCAACTTCCCAGCCAATTTTCAAGTCGAAGAAGGGGTCGATCTCTTCATCTATGGAGACTACCTCTATTGGAGAGCCGCCGAAGAGGGGCTCCATCTCGTGAATAAGGGAAGTGCCACCTTGGGCACTGTGCAAAAAATTGACCCCGATTTTGACTCAGGGTTTCGAGTAGGTTTTGGACTCAACTTCCCTCGAGCTGGCTACGATCTTGGCGGGTATTGGACCTCGTTTACAACAAGAGCGACAAACTCCACACAGAGCACGTCTTGGCCCCTTTGGGCAGAGCCCAATGTGGCAGCAAGCTCCTCTGAAAAAGCCTCCTGGCACCTCAGTATGAACCTTGCCGATCTCGAGTGGGGGAGAGCCTCTTGGTTTGGAGGCAATTTCTCCCTTCGCCCGTTCTTTTCGCTAAGAGGGGCGTTCATCGACCAAAAACTCTCGATGAACTTTGCCTATGAGACGACCCCCTCCTCTCTTGGAGTCATTCATGCTAAGAGCGATTTTTCTGGGGGTGGGCTGAGGGCGGGAGCAGATGGCCGGTGGACCTTTCCGTATGGGTTTGCCCTTTACGGCCAAGCTGCCGGATCTCTCCTTTACGGCCAGTTTCAAACAAAGAGTACTTGGGGTCTCGATTCTCAAACAGTGGCCTGTGCGAAAAACAATTTTTTACAAACGCTTTCCAACATGCAACTAGCCCTCGGATTTGGCTGGGACACCCACTTTTATAAAGATCAATTGCACATTGAGTTTCATATAGGCTGGGAGCAAGCCCTCTTTTTCCACATGAACCGGATGAGCCATTACATCAATCAGCTCTCAAAAGCCCTCTATTTTCAAGAACAAGGCAATCTGAGCGTGCAAGGGGTGACTGTCGGCGGACGGTTCGACTTTTAAAAAAAGAGCGGTTTGTGTAGACTGCCCGGACTCGTGGCGACCGTAGCTCAGTTGGTTAGAGCGTTGGATTGTGGATCCAAATGTCGCGGGTTCGAACCCCGTCGGTCGCCCTTTTTCTTGGAACCTATGAACGTACTAGAAGCGATCATTTTTGGAGTCCTGCAGGGTCTTACAGAATTTCTTCCCATCAGTTCTTCTGCCCATGTAAAACTTGCCAAATTATTTTTTCACATAGAGAGCTCAGAATCGCAGGTTCTCTTTGATCTGATT
>JACQAR010000115.1 GCA_016194825.1 Chlamydiia bacterium | reverse complement strand
GACGCCGACGAGCTGCGGCGTTTTCCCTGAGACGGTATAGTACTTTCCTCGAGTGACTTTGTACTCGCCCATCGGATTGACTTTGGGGCTCAGGATGGGATCGAGAGTGAAGGTTTGGAACGTTCCTTTCCCAAAGGTATGGTCATCTCCAAGGACCAACGCGCGGCCATAGTCTTGCAGGGTCTGGGCGACAATTTCGGCAGCAGAAGCAGAGGCCCGGTTCACCAGGACAAAAAGAGGGCCATCCCAGGCGGGTTTGCCCTCGGTTTCCCTGAGATGTTGCACATTGCCGGTATTGTCTTTGACCGAGACGATGACCCCTTTTGTAATGAAAAGACCAGTGACTGACACCGCTTGCGAGAGTAAGCCGCCTGCGTTGCTGCGCAAATCGAGGATCACTCCTTTCAGCTTGTGCTCTTGTTTGAGCTGATCGATCGCTTTACGGATATCCAAGGCAGAGGAGTTTTTGAGGTCTTGGTAGAACGAAAAGAGTCGCAAATAGGCGATCACCCCATCTCCATAAGGCTCGCTAGACGTCTCTAGACGCGCCTCTTCTAACACGATTTCACCGCGCACAATGGGGATTTCTAGTTTTTCTAATTTGCCTTCTATTTCTCTCAATACAGACAGTTGTACCGTCGTCCCTTTTTCGCCGCGGATTTTTTCCACCGCCTCTATGATATCGAGCCCAATGACCGGCTCGCCATCGACACCGATGATCTTGTCGTTGATTTTCATCTTGTGGCTGGCGGGACTATCTTCGATGATGTGCGTGACTCGCAGCCCATCTAAATCATCGCGGAGCTGTGCGCCAATACCAAAAAGACGCTGCTGGACTTGCATAATGAATTGATTCGCCTCGCTGGGAGTAAAATAGTTGGTGTGCGCGTCCAGCGCGCTGGCAATCGCTTTTAAGGCATAGGTGAGGGTGGTTCTTGTCGATTCCTCTTTGTTGGCCAACTCCGCTTCTCGGTTGAGCCGTCTCTTTTGGATGTGTTGGAAAAAGCGATCGCTCTCTTCTCCCATTTTGGCTGCAGCTTCTAGTTGCAGGGCTTTTATTTTAAGGATCTTGTCTGATAGCCCTTCCTCTGTTTTGGCCCAGCCCAGATTTTTCAACTCTTCATGCTTCACGTCCTTGGGCATTTCTTTAGAAGAGAGGGTTTCTTCGATTTGATTGTGGCGAGCCACCGCTTTGATGAAAAGGGCGTGGATTTGCTGGAACAAAGAAAAGTCCCCTTTTTCCGCTCCTTGTAAAGCCTTTTTTAGAAGATCGGGTTCGGGGTGAATCCACTCCTCGATTTCGCTTTCTAAGAAATACACCTTCATCGGATCGAGCTCATCGCAGAAATTGGTCAACGACCGTTCCATGATTTCTGTATTGAGCTCTTTATAGGTGGCGTGGGCCTTCAAAATCTCCTCGATTTTAGCCTTAACCTCTCTGGCTGAGAGGTTTGGGAGCTTGCATTCAGCAATAGACGAAAATAGAAGGAAAAGGGTAAAAAGGACGGTTTTATACATAGTCCCTACTATAGCGAAGAGATCTGCTTTAGCGCTATTTAATTGTTGTAAGTATTTGATTTTCAACCTTTTCTTTAGGATCGTTCTTCTTTTATAGCGGGTTTTTAAAAGAAAAATGTGTGACAGATTAAGATTTTGGGTTGATTTAAATGCGATCTTTATGTAATAATAGTTAATTAAAGAAGGGAAAGTAAAGTATTTGCGACGCTTTTAAGTATACTTTTCAGTTGCGTGGTAGAGCTTGAAACCTAAATAAATTTTTATTATTTGAATAGGAGTAGAAGAATATGCATCAAGATAATAAGGGTTTAGTAAGCCCAGTAGAGCAAGAATCACCAGCCGATTCTAAAGTTGTTTCGATTACGGAAGCAGCACGCATCAACAACGTAACGCGTCAAGCCATTTATGTTGCCATTAAGCAAAAAAAACTCAAAGCGACAAAAGACTTTGCTCGCTGGACCATCCACTTAGACGATTTAGATGAGTATCGCAAGAACAAATATTCTCGCACGAAGTCGATGTACAACGGAGAGATTCTCTTTGACCAGAAAAAGGGATTTTATTCCGTCAATCAGACAGCGAAGCTGTTGAACGTACCTGCCCAAAAGATCTATTACGCTACACGCGTAGGCCTTCTCAAGGCGCACCGTAAAGGCGCAGCTTGGGTCATTCACATTGAAGACATCAAGGGCTATCAAGACAACTACCTGAACCGCAAGCCGAAAGTCGGTTAATTTTTTTCTCTTCTACTCAATACCCCGTGCCTATTCCGCGCGGGGTTTTTTTTGTCAGTTATGCTCTTCAAGCGGGCAAAAGACCGATGATGGGGCCTTTTGAGAAGAGTTTGAATAATCCAAGAATATAGTCCGCGTGGGTTTCTAACGATATCGATACGTCTTTCTCCCCTATCAACGCTGTCCAGTTCTCTATCTTACGTGAGTCTTTATAGGGTACGGCATAACAGAGGATGCGCCCCAAACCGGGCAGCTGAGCTCGTAGGTAAGGAGCATTGTTGCTGTCGATCCCTGCAATCATCACTCCTGCTATTCTCACCCTAGGGGCGCATGCATTGGATAGCGTGTTGGCTGGGGCATCGAGCTTGCTGATGCTTGAGTGCATTAAAGCAGGTAGTAACTCCTCGCAAATTCTTGTTGGGTAAAGCGCTCTGAAATCCCGCATTCGGTCTTGTGTTTTCAAAACAGGGGGCACTTCGATATTGTGGTATTGGTCGGCGATGGATTGGAGAAAAGGGTACAGGGTCTCTGTGAGCTCATTCAATGTGTCTCTGTAACAGCCGTAACCGACTACCCAAGCTTCCTCTTCTGTTGGTCGATTTAGAGGTTGTCGGTATAGGAACACCGGTTTTTCGTTTGGTAGGTAAGCCACGACAAAGGGGTGTCCTGCTGGATCTGTGCCTAAACGAAGGGTAGGAACCTGTACTGCCTCTGGATATGCTAATTCTCGTACTAGTACCCCAGGACTGGGAGGGTTGCCAGGAGCTGCGTCTTCAAGAGTTGCGGAGGTGTTTTGATATCCATCGCGATTCTGTACCGATTCGACGATGTCGAATAGCCTTTGAGGCATTTTGCCTGCTAAAGGATGCGGTGCCGGGGCAATGACCACTGCTCCTGCTGAGCCTACTGAGTTGAGTGCGGATGCCATAATTTTTCTCCTTGTGTGAAGGGTTCTGGAAAATAGAGGGAAGAATTTAGTCCAGACGCTACTTTCTCGACAAGCAGTCTATTTTCTTAAATCTTGGAAATCGCGGATTTGGAGTTGGATGCTCGCTTTATTTTGGAAGAGATTGACGTGGGGCGTAAAGGCAATGCGGAGCGGAATGTCTTTGTGCCGGATTTCTTCTTTCCGATCGGCCATGCCAAAGGCAATCCCCTCTAACATCCGGTCTCCTTCTTCTAGGAAGAGTTTGAGATGATACTTGCCGACGATTTTTGGCGGCCAAATCTGCTTGGCATCGGTATAGAGAATGGGAGGGGAATTGTCGTGACCAAAAGGCTCTAAGAGATTCAGCGACTCCATAAAGTCGAAGGTAAGCTCATTAAAATGGATCTTCGCATCTAGATAGAGCTTGACGCTGACGTCTTGATCTTGGAGCTGGGCTTCGGCTGCTTTGAGAAAGATCTTTTGGAAGATCGGGATGTTCTCTTGGCGTATTGTAAAGCCAGCCGCATAGTCATGGCCGCCGAAGTTGATGAGGAGCTCTTCGTTGGCTTTGAGTAGAGGAAGTAAGGGAAATTCTGGGATGGTGCGAATGGAGCCTTTCCCTATCCCCTCTTCAATTGACATGATGAGAGTCGGGCGGTTGTACTGCTTGGCGATCCGCGCGGATAGGATGGCAATGATGCCGGGATGCCATTTTTCGGAGTAGAGAAAGATCGCCTTATCGGCGAGCACTTCGCGGTGCTGAAAAAGATATTCTTCGATCTCTTCAGAGGCTTTTCGCTCGATCTTTTGTCTCTCGAGATTGTTGATGTCGAGTTCTTTGGCCAGATTTTCTGCCTCTTTGGCATCGCGGATGAGGAGAAGCTGTACTCCTTTGATCGGATCGGCAATGCGGCCGAGGCTGTTGAGACGAGGGACGATTTTTGAGGCGATTTCAATGGGGGATAGCTCGCTTTGCTCGAGCTCGCTCACTTGAAAGAGCTTGGCGAGGCCGATGCGCTTCATTTTTTTCATCTGTTTGAGGCCGTAGCGGACGAGGATGCGGTTTTCCCCTTTGAGAGAGCCCATGTCGGCAATGGTTCCCAGAGCGACGAGATCGAGATAGTTTTTCAGATCGATTTTGGTGGGTCCGATCTTCTCGTTTTCAATGAGTTGATTGAGAAGGCCGTGCGCGAGTTTGAAGGCGACGCCGACGCCGGTAATGTCTCGGTTGGGGTAGGGGCTGTTGATGAGTTTAGGGTTGAGGGTGGCCACACAATTCGGGATTTTGGAAGTAGGTTCGTGGTGGTCTGTGACAATGACGTCGATCCCTTGTTCGACTACCTCTTGGATTTCTTTGGCTGCCGTGATGCCGCAGTCGACTGTGATGAGCAGTTGGCACTGGTGTCTTTTGGCGAATTGGAGAGCATCGCCAATAAGGCTTTTTTTGAGGATATTGCGATGGGGGATATGGACATAAATCTTTGCGCCTACATCGCGTAAGAATTCGGTGAGTAGGGCCGCTGCGGTCATGCCGTCCACATCGTTATCGCCGTAGACCAAAATCGACTCTTTTTTTTCGATTGCGACGAGAATGCGTTCGATGGCTTGGTTCATTTCAGGGAAAAGATCGGGCTCGTAGAGATTCGGTAGTTTGGCGTAGAGAAATTCGTGGATTTCCTCGAGTTTTTTAAATCCTCGAGAAAGGAGAATTTGCGCGGTGACGGGATGGATGTTGAATTCGGAAATGATCGATTGCAGCATCGCCGGATTTTTTTCCGGATAGACCCAAAGAGGATGTTCGCTTTTGGCAGCTGCTGCGTTCATAAATACTATCCATTTTCAAGCTCTCTTAATTCAGAGATGCTCTCCTGGAGGGTGTCTAAATATTAAGGCTTCGTCGATTTTGCGGATTATTTTGGCCGCTTTTCGATTCAAAATTGGGGGGCTATATACTGGAGTGTCGATATAGCCCCCCAATTTTGAAGTCGAAAATCGGCTCAAAAGAACCGCAAAATCGACAGAACTTAATTTTTAGGAACCCTCTTAAAGCGCAAAGTTTCCCTCCTGTGGAAAAAGAGCATCAGAGGGGAAGCGATGAACCACGAGGACAGCGTACCAAAAAAGACTCCAATCGTCATCACTAAAGCAAAACTAAAAATGGAAGATCCCCCTAAAAGGACCAAAGCGATGAGGACGAGCAGTGTTGTCCCAGAAGTGATCGTAGTACGGCTGAGTGTTGCATTGAGCGCTGCATTGACGATATCTGAGAGGCTTTTTCCCTGCATCAGACGCATCTCTTCGCGGATCCGATCAAAAATGATGATGGTGTCGTTCAAAGAGTAGCCAATGATGGTCATGAGGGCAGCGATGGTATTGAGATCGATTTGGACCGGCATGCCAAATGCATGGAAGAGTCCCATCAGACCTAGCGTGATGAATACGTCGTGCACCAGGCAGATGAGAGCGGCTGCGGCAAATTTGTACTCAAAACGGAAGGCGAGATAGATGAAAATACAGACAAAGGCAAGGCCGAGGCCCAAGAGGGCATTGTTGCGCATCGTATCAGACATTTGTCCGCTCATGGCAGTCCAGTGCGTAGCGAGCTGCTTTTTCGTTTCAGCAGAGATTTTGACCCCGCTATTCTCAAGAGCTGTCACGACCCAGCCAATGCGTGGGTTGGCCCCTTGTTCGTCCGAGAGCGGCATTGCATAAAACGGTTTCCCTTTCAGCTCGAGCGTCGTAGCAAAGAGCAGACGGAGGTGATGCGAAGGGCTGAGTTCGCGCACTTGAAAATCGCGCTGCGCCAGTCCTGCTTTGTGGAGGGCGGCCTCGACAGCAGAGATCTCTTGCGTGTGATCCATCGGCTCGACCTCTAAGTACAGCGAATAGCCTCCGGTAAAGTCCATGCCGAAAATGGTCGAGCGGTGCATCGCGATGAGGGTGCAGCCGACGGCAATGATGCCTAACGCCACGACAAAAGAGGGTTTGGCCCATTTCAAAAAGTTGAAGGAGGTGGCGCGGATCCAATTGGCCATTTTCAGAGCGGTATGTTTGGGGTTTTGGGCCCAGCGATTGAAGTAGGTGCGGGTCATGAAGAGTGCAGTGAACATGGAGGAGGCGATCCCGATGATGAGATTCACTGCGAAGCTCTTGATAGGACCTGCGTCGAAATTGAGGAGAATGAGGGCGGCAATGATGGTGGTTACGTTCGAGTCGATGATGGCGCTATAGGCTTTTTCATAGCCTGCATTGAGAGCGGCGCCGATCCGTCCGCTTTGCGCAAATTCTTCTTTGATCCGTTCAAAGACCAAGACATTCGCATCGACCGCCATGCCGACAG
>JACQAR010000117.1 GCA_016194825.1 Chlamydiia bacterium | reverse complement strand
TGGAAAAGGGGATTTTGATCCGTCAGGCTCCTGTCGTCTCTTTTTCTGCTCTGAAAAATCGCTATTTGTCACAGAAATTATTTGGCACGTTCCCTCCAGATGCTGCCCAGATCGAGAAGTATCTCGCTACGAACGCCTTTTATTTTGCCTATCTACATAGCTTAGCGGGCGGATTGGTTTACCTGCAGGCGTTACTCAAAGTACATGAGGAACAGGGTAAGGTGATCGATATCTGCACGCCTGATTTGGGATGGGTGGTCGCTCTTCTCCAAGAAAGGAGATGGGGAGAATTGCAGGGTATGAAAGAGCTCGAGATCCACTTCGAGCAGCTCGAGTCGAGGGCTACTTTGCAAAAGGAGGGGATCAAGATCCGGGTCTTTTGCCCAGGTGTTCTTTCGGATGAAGAATTTCGACAGCTGATCGCTTTGAGCGGGGAGTTCGTTGGGGTACAAGGAGATCAGTCTTTCTCAGAGGCAGTATCGGCAAATAAGGTCTATTTTTACGATGCGCGTCCTCATGCGGAGCACTTCATGCGGGATCTGGCTGCTTTAGCAGAGAATCGGATTGGAGCGCATCGAGGAGCTCTGATTTTGCTCAGGACGATGCGCAAGGCGATGTTGCATCATTTACCGCCGGCAGAAAGTGAATGGGTCGAGGAGTCGCACTTTGAAGAAAGGGAATCTCCGATTGAGCTGGGACTTCAGGTGGGCCTTGCCCTGCAAGATAGCAACACGATGCTAGGGATGAAGAGACTCGACCGGATTCTTTGCGAAGAATATTCTGCGAATGATTATCTAGGCCATGTCATCCAGAGATCTTTCTGCCATCTGCGTCGTCCCGATATTGCTCGTATTGAGGAAAAGATCGTGGAGGATTTTTGCTCTGCAAAAATCGGGTTTTCAGAGTGTTTTTTTCGCCTCCAAGAAGAGCTGCAGCTTGAAAAAAAGCCCTCCGTATGGAAGATAAGGCTTATGGAATCTCAAGAAAGCCATCGCCTCCACGAGCGACTTGGAAAAGCACTCCGTTCGCTCCTCCACGCTCTGGCACACACTGATCTGAAGCTGAAGGGAGATGAGATCCAGCAAATCGCAAAACAGATCGGAGGTTCTTTGGCCAAAGAAACCGACGAGCTGGTCAAACAATTACAGCTGTATTTAGAGCTTTCGCGGAAAATTTCTGAAAAGGCTCTCCATATTGAGCAAGAAACGAGGGAAATCTGATGACAAAGGTGGGCGATAAAGAGCATTACCCCAAGAAAAGAGCAAGCCTAGAGATGTATGGAGAAGAGCTCGAGCGCCACTGCAATAAGCTGATTCAGGCGCTGGACCAGTACAATGTCACCTCGGATTTCCGCTCGATTGAACACTTAAAGTCTGTGATGGACGCTGAGATGGCCCACATTCGATCCATTGGTCAAGAATTCACGGGGCACAGTTTTCACGACCAAAAGGCAAAAGTAGACAAAGACTACCGCAATTATCTCTCAGGCAAGGGAGCGGATGCCTATTCGGCTCTGCATCACGATCTCAGCACTTTAAAAGACTACCTCCGTTTACAGAAGTAGCAAGAAAAGGGCATTAAGCAGTGCAAAAAAAGGTAGGGTAATTTTTAATCATAAACCAACTGAGGCAGTTGCAAAACTGCTTTGCCCGGAAAAATCGATGATTTTGAGGCCAGTTCCGAGTGGCAGCAAAGCTGCCAC
>JACQAR010000116.1 GCA_016194825.1 Chlamydiia bacterium | reverse complement strand
TCCAGCTCTGAAAAGTCATACTCGACGAGCCTCCGATCGAAATCGACCTGTAGCTTTTGCGCGGCGCTCTGGATGGCGGTGATCCTCCCGATATCTCCATTGTAGACCTTTTTGTCATAGTTATTGCAGATCTGCATCACTTTATCGCCCACATGGTAGCGAGTCCCTCCTCGAAACAGAGGCGTCTGCGAGGGATTGAGCAGTGACTGGAGAGCTTGATTGAGCATTTCACAGCCGATGATCCCTCGTTTCATCGGAGAGATGACCTGGATCTCTTCCCAGCGGTCAAACCCCCACCGTTCGGGGATTTCCTTGGAGACGAGCTGCAAGATCACCTCAGAGATGGCCTCTGGTACATCAGCCTCAATGAAATGGAAATCGCTCTTTTCATGCGTCATCAAGTCGGGGAATTCCCCTCTGTTGATCAAGTGGGCATTGGTGATGATTTTAGAGCCTTTTGCCTGTCGGAAGATTTCTGTCAGCGTCGTTGTAGGAATCACGGCTGAGCTGATGATATCGCGCAAGACGTTACCGGCTCCTACGCTTGGCAATTGGTCGATATCCCCGATGAACAAGAGTCTTGTATGGCTCGGCGTGGCCCGGAGCAGGAAAAAAAGGAGCATCGTATCGATCATGCTCGCCTCATCGATGATCAGGAGATCGCAGTCGAGGGGGTTCTCTCTTCCTCTTTTGAAGCCCCCATTGGCAAAGTCCATTTCGAGCAAGGCGTGGATCGTAAAGGCCATTTTTCTGGTAATCTGCGTCAATCTCTTCGCTGCTCGTCCGGTGGGCGCTGCCAATAAGATTTTGCCCGTCAGTTTTTCGGTGACACGCAAAATTGCGTTGGTGATCGTACTTTTTCCTGTACCGGGCCCCCCTGTGATGATGTGCACCTTGTCGCTCAGCGCCCGTTTCACCGCCTCGATCTGCTGCGAGGCAAACTCAATCCCCAGCTGTTTTTGCACCCAATCGACCGCTTTTTCCGTATCAATGGCTCGGATCGTCTGGTTGCCATTTTTTATCCTGAGCAAATCTTTTCCAATGTTCTCCTCGTAGCTGAACAAAGTTTTCAGCCAAAGGCGCGCCTCTTGTTTCACTTCGGTTTTCACCAGGCGCTCTTTTTGTACATTGCGATCGATTTGTGCCTCGATCAGCGCCCCTTCCACCTCGAGCATTTTTTCTGCAATGGGCATAAAGTCCGCCAGTGGGTAGCACGTATGTCCCTCGTTGCTCAGCTCCCACAGCACGAATTCGATGCCTGCTCCGATCCGTTCGGGAGAGTGCAAGGGGAGCCCCAATTTTTGGGCGATGGCGTCGGCCATTTTGAAGCCTATACCATCCACCTCTTTGGCCAGCTGGTAGGGGTTTTCTTTGACCTTTTCGATGCTTTTTTCGCCGTAGGCGCGGTAGATTCTCTGTGCGTAGCCGGGGCTGAGTCCATGCGTGCGCAAGAAGATCATGACCTCTCGGATGGAGCGCTGCCTGCTCCAGCACTCTTTAATTTTTTTTAATTTTTTTCGGCCCAGCCCCTCGATTTCCAGCAAGCGAGAGGGCATTTCATCGAGTACTTGGAGCGTATCGACCCCGAACCGTTCTACGATCCGTCTGGCAAAGACCTCACCGATTCCGTCGACCAGTCCTGATTCAAGATATTTTTGGATCCCGACGACATCGCACGGCATTTCGACCGAGTGGTCGCTGACCTCGAACTGACGGCCGTGGGAAGGGTGCATTTTCCATTCGCCCTGGCATTTGACCGTTTCTCCCGGTTGCAGGGAGGGCAAGCAGCCCACGATCGTCGTCAATTCTTTTTTTCCCGTCTCTCGTAATCGGGCGACCGTGAAGCCATTTTCTGGCACCGTATAGACGATCGCTTCGACGTATCCAGACAAGTTTTCCATAAAGATTCGTCTTGAGCCTAGCACCTTCTCTGCTATTTCTTGAACCAAATTTTCTCTCCAGGTAGAATAATCCTTCTTCTGGTCCGGGTTAGCTCAGTGGTAGAGCAGTGGACTGTTAATCCATTGGTCGTAAGTTCGAATCTTACACCCGGAGTTTCTTCCCATCATTCCTAAATAGCTCTGGTATAAGCAATTTTAAACCAGAAAGTGCAAATTTTCCGCACTTTTTCCGCAAATGACTGGAACCATCCAGAATCAAAACATTTCGTTTCCCTAACTCTTGATCCACAGTCCAAAATAGCGTCAATCGAGTAGGAGGGAGCGTTTCCGCTCCCGTCCTCTCACACCACCGTACGTACGGGACCGTATACGGCGGTTCATGATCACTGTGACCTAGCTGGTATTATGTCCATCATAGGCGTATATCCCATCGCTT
>JACQAR010000119.1 GCA_016194825.1 Chlamydiia bacterium | reverse complement strand
TTCATGAACGGGATGGGGATTCCTTACTTCACCATCGGGACCAATGATACCAAAGAGTATTTTGATCATGCGGCGAAGGTGTTGCCAGAATTGCATCGCGTCCGCAAAGAGGAATCGGGGATTGTGCACCACATGCTCTTTCAGCGGGTCATTCTGGAAGATCTTTTTGCTCTCATCTCGCAACAACACCATTGTTTGCCTTGGCAGGCTCTTTGCCGGTGCATTGATCTCCAGGAGATCTACAAGTCGTGTCTGTCGGAGTATGAACTCTACTTCAATTTTGTCGCCTTGCGCACTGCGCAACGGATCCCGCGCCGCCTCCGCTGGACCGAGGTCATTCCTGAAGTGCCCGATCCCAAACTCTACAAGCGATTGGGCTACGACTTCATCGCCTCTCAAGAATGGTACCGGAAGTGGTGTAAAGATAGAGCGTGACACCAAATGTAAAGCTGCTTTACATTTTCTCGAATCATTTCCTATCGATCTGTTGTTGCAACCAATCGAAAGATTGATCAATGATGTCCGGTCTTTTACGAATGTAATGATCCATTCCATCGACACGAAAATAGGTAATCGGAGCCCCAGCTTCCAAGCCTTTCTGCACGAATTGATCGGACGACTCTATGCCGCTATCTTCCGCACCAGCAACTACCAGGAAAGGGGTTTTGATTTTGCCATAGTCAATAGGAAGCTTTGTGAAAGCATCCGCATGGTAGAGATAAGTCATGCCCCCCATCCACAAGTCTGGGGTTGGATTTGCTATGATCTCTTGGACAAGCGCATCAAATTCTGATCGGGTAGAAGGGATATCCGAAGAAACCGGCGCCCATCTTGGAATAGCACGATAAAGTCTCATCCAAAATGAGTTTTTCTTCCAGTGTTCGAAAAACTGCCAAAGTTCATCTGCCCAGTTCCAATCTCCAGCTCCTGACCAATTGATTGTTGCAACCGTATTAGGGCACATAATCGATAAATCCGTCACAAGAGGACCTCCTTCCGATACCCCCACAAAGATAAACTGGCCATTCCATCCATCAGGAGGATGTTCCTCCAGATGACGAATTACCTGTATATGGTCTTTTAGGCGTTGAGATCTTGTGTAGTGAGTCCAAAATCGGGTCGGGTCGATCTCATTGCCATCAATCCCATACTTTTCGATCGCCACATATCCGACATTTAAAGCACGGACTCGTTCTGCGAAAAAGTCTCTGATGAAGAAAACGCTTCTTTCACTCCCCTTGCTTTCTGATCCGTCACACATGATGAGTATGGGATAAGGTTGCTCAGCCGCGTCTGGTGGGGAGAAGTAGTAGACGATGGGAGAAGAGTCTTCTTCTCTCTCTAAAGTGAAGCGGATAGATGGGGGGATATCATATTCAGCTGCAGCTGCCTGATCGCATATAGCGAGAAGCACAAAGAGGCAAGCAATCCAACGTTTCATGAGTCCTATTATAAAACCCTTTTTTATATGCAATGAGTTTAGCTTGCCTCTAGCTTTATTCGCCAGAGTAGGAAGTACCTATCCAATCTAAAGCGTTTGGGAATAAGAGCCTTGCCCTTTTTAGTCATGTTGAACAGGCCTTTTGCATGCAAATCTTGTAAATACCAATTTTAAGAAAATTGGTATTTATTGATAACGCACTCATTACAAGATAATTACGAAAAAGTGCTACCAAATCGGTAGATTTTGGTAGCAAATTGGTAATTGGCAGAAAAGCTGTTCTATTCCCAGGCGCTGAGAGCCGCTCGGTAGAGGTAGAGCGGGTCCTGCACGACAAGCAGGCGAGGAAATTGCTCATGCACCTTCCTATTGAATACCGAATCGTTATCTCTGGAAAACCCCTCTGGCCACTGCACTTGCTCAAATACCTCGCGCCGAATGGCCACGGGGCCATTGGCGAACGGAAAAGAGAGGGAAGTCATGTCTGTCTCAGGACCATATGCGACGAGATGAGGCATCTGAATAGAGGGAAACTCCGCCTGTAAAGCGTAGATATAGCCGTGAACTAAATGGAGAATCTCATAGCGCTCAAAACAGGACTTGATGATCTCCACTCTCTGTGGATGGGGCACATCATCGGCATCTTGCGCCATCAAAATATCGCCACTGGCACAGTGAGCGGCCCGATTGCGGTTCCCTCCATCTCCCAGACGCAGCGGAGAAGTGACGAGCCGCACTCGGAACGGCCATCTGTTTTGGGCTAGAGGGGCCAACAGAGCATCCGACACCTTATCGACTTCAGAAATAGAAATGATCACTTCATCCGGCAACACGGTTTGCTGCGCATAGGCATCGAGCAGCGCAAAGAGTAGAGGCGCATGTTTGGGATGGCAGGGAACTAAAATGGACGTAGTCAAAGAAAGGGGCTTTTCCCTTGGAGTCAAGCCGAAAGGACCTGATACTCTCTGTTTCACTTGCTGTAATTTTTCTTCATCTACCTTCAGCTCGGTCTTGGTAATGGTGATTTTCCTCCCTTCCCGCTTGAAATCCATCGGCGCATAGAGAAGTGCATAATCATGGATCAAAGAAGGGACAATGCTGTAGTTGGATTGGGGGCGGATCAGCACATCAAAGGCAAAAAGAGAGAAAAAATCTTCCAAGACATTCTGTGTGTGGTGATTATTCTCTTTGCGAAAGTCGATTTCTAGATTGGGGGCTGCTTTTGCCAACTCTCGAGCCAGTAGATGCGGCTCGATGGCGTCGGTGAAGAGATAGCAATAAATGGGATATCCAGAAAAGCGTCTGGCTACTTCCCGAAGACCATCGATGTAAAATTCCAGCGGCGGCAGTTTCAGCGGATCGAAAAGGCGCGTGTGGTCCGTATCATATCCGCCTCCTTCTCGTACGTGGATGGCCACTGACACCTTGTCTTGCGGAGGAATCGTCAAGGCAAGCGGCGCTTTGGGCGCAATCAGCGAACGCGCTACTATTTTAAACTCGCGATCCTTCGGGTCGATATCAAAGTGAAAGGCATAAGGATGGGTACGAAGATAGGCGGGATCTTCCGGAAAATAAGGACACACGTAGACACAAGAAATGCCTGGCCACGAGCGCGTCAAATTCGCCTGGCCACTGGTGATCCGGATCGTGCGCAGATGTCGATATGTATCGTAGGACAGCTCCTCCGCATCAAGCATCAGCTGCTCAGAATACAGAAAGGGTTTGTAGAGGAGAGGAAGATGGTACTTATGCGAGAGCCATTTGGCATGCAGATAGGTGAGCAGACAATCGCCCAATCTTCCGCCGCTGAATTCATACGTCACGAAATTCTCCGCAAAGAGCAGAGAGCTCACAGCGAGCATCATCGCTATCCACAGCTTCACGGCAAACTCCCGCGTATCCACGATGATTCTGCTTGAATGGTCGTATCTTCTCCATGTCCCGGAACTACGCGCGTGTCAGGCGGAAGAGCTGCCAATTTTTTCAGTGATTGCCACATCGATTCTGGATTTGCAGTCGGCAGCTGCACGTTGCCATAGCAACCGCAAAAGAGCGTATCGCCACTGATCAGTGTTTTCTCTTTGTGCAAATAGAAGCAGACGCTTCCTGGCGAGTGTCCAGGCGTATGAAGAACGCGCAGCTCCAGATTCCCCACCTCCACAACCTGTCCATCTTGCAGCAAAAAGTCTGGCTTTACACCTTGAATCGGGAAAAAAAGAGGGAGTCGATCCGAACCAGGTTCCTCTACATTTTTCTGATCGAGCGGATGGACATAGAGAGGGGCATGCGTGCGTTCTTTCACCACGTGGGCATCGACGAAATGATCCCAATGCGAATGGGTGAGCAAGATCGCTTCCACCTGGAGATTTTCCCTCTTGGCCATCTGGAGAAGAGCACTTGCTGAGCCCATGGCAGGATCAATGACTGCCGCCTTCCGAGTCTTCGGACACCCCAGCAAAATAGCATTCGTATTGAGGGGACCAAAAGGAAATTTGAACAATAGCACGATCGCACTGGAGAGGATTCGAACCTCTGACCCCCTGGTTCGTAGCCAGGTACTCTATCCAACTGAGCTACCAGTGCAGGAAGAACCTACAAAATCTTGTTACTGAGATAGGTTCCAAGGAATATCATGTACTTAGAAAAGCCTAAAAAACAAGGATTTTCCGATTTTCGCGCTCCGAATGATCTTCAAAAGCTCCATTTCTGTTAAAACTTTTCTATGCCCCTTCCCTTTTGAAGAAAATGTGGTCGCATCCACCGCATGGATAGGGGTGTCGAGGGTTTGGAAGCGATACCCATGCACAAAATCGGTGCCGCTAAAAGGTTTTTGGAACTCAGCACGGACTAAGCTCTCCCAGTCACGGTCCTTGCGGTGCCCCCAGCTTTGCACTTTGCGGAGCATCTCCTCTTCATTTCTGACCCAACTATAGTGATGAAAAAGAGGTTTGCCTCCACAGCCGGTCACCATCCCTCTTTTGGGGTGAGGAAGATGGCTGTAGATGGCACTTCGCTCATCTTGATGCAACAATAGATCGGGACTGAGCGCCTTTTTCTGAGCCAGCACAATGGAATCTTCCCAACGGTCGGCACGGTAGCGGCTCTCTCGAAAATACCAGTAGTTGGCCAGTTTGAGGGCGGTGTGCTGGTGGTAATCGCTACACTCCAGCCACTCTTGCACCCGATCTCCTTCGGCAATCTCATCCGCATCGAGAAAAAAAACCATTTCTATATCGGCATGGAGGAATTGGAAGCCGACCAAGCGGGACACGCTATGCCAAAAATGGTGCGGATGAATTTTTTTAAAAATATTTTTAGGTATTTTTTGCGGGATAAAAGGGTATTGGATGAACTGGCATTCGGGGAACGCCTTCGGAATTTCTTCCAAAAGGGTTTTATTTTCTTCCTTCCCATCAAAAAAATGGTCAGCACAGCAGACGATCACCTGCCTAGAGAAGCGGAGAGCCTCGTGCAAGCAGGGAGTCAAAAAACGACTTTCATTCGTACAAAAATTGACAATCGTAGCTATAGGGTGCTTTTTCATCGCCTTTAATGTATCATGAAGAGGATGAAAGTAGCAATTTTAGGGGCTGGTCGTACCGGCTCTTATGCCGCCTCGATCCTCTCTCAAAAAGGGCATGACGTCATTTTGATCGACAAAGACGCCAAACGGCTCGAACAAATCAGCCGCTCCAATGACATTGCGACCCTCCATGGCACTGCCCCCAACTGGAAACTCTTTGAAGAAGTAGGCGAGACGCAACCTGATCTTTTCTTTGCTGCAACAGGACAAGATGAGACGAATCTCGTCGCCTGCAGCATCGCCAAAAACCTCGGGTTTCCCAAAACCATTGCCCGTGTCAAATCGAGGGATTATCTCGATCATACTCGGCTCGATTGGGGACGTCTGTTTTATGTGGATCATTTCATTGGCGCCGAAGTGCTCGCTGCACAAGACCTCTTCAAGGTTCTTGTCCATGCAGGAGATCTCGCCGTCGAACACTTTGCCCATGGCGCGATCCAGATGCGCACCCTCCTCATGCCATCTCGCTGGGAGAAAGGAAGCACGCCGATCCGCGAGCTCAATTTACCCCAAGACCTGATCATTGGCCTCATCCGCCGCAAAATGACCGAAGGGGAGAGAATCCTCTTCCCCCATGGCAATGATTCTCTGTTGCCCGGAGATGAAGTAACGGTCGTTGGAGAGGCGAAGGTGATGCAGCGACTGCATGAAATTTTCCATTGCCCTGAGCGAAAAGTGCGCTCTGCGATCCTC
>JACQAR010000113.1 GCA_016194825.1 Chlamydiia bacterium | reverse complement strand
GGCGATTCCCGCTAAACTGAGGGTCGCGCCGAGATTTTGCAAGGTGGCCCACAGGATCAAGATGTTGAATAAGACGGCGATCGAAGCAACAACGCCTCCGAAGCGATAATACCCTACCATCGAACCGATGACCAGGAGTAGGGCTACGCCAGTAGCTGTAATCCCTTTGGCCCGATCTGTTTTCCCCAGTTCGGGATTGATGTTTTTTTCAGAGAGGATGTGAGGGGTAAAGGTGAGCGAGCCCGCTTTGAGATCTGCTGCAAGTTGCGTGACTTCTCTCTGCGAAAAAGAGCCGCTGATCATGGCGCTATTGTGGAGCGGTTCATTGAGAGTCGGTGCGTTGATCACCGTGTCATTGAGGATGACGGCCATTCTCCAACCACTGCCAGCAGAGTATTTTTCTTCTTTTGTCCCTGTGATCTGCTCTTTGCAGTAGCGAGAAGTCCATTGGAAGATCGATTCGGAATGGGTGATGTCAAAGCTGAGAAAATTTCCCTTTGCAGGGTCGTAGGCTGCGCGGATATTGGCCAGTTGCGAGCCTTCCAGCGCGTAGTTGCGAAAGACGATCAGGAGCGGGTGGGCTTGTCCCTGTCTTTTCGAGTCGCGGAAAACGGCAATTTTACATAGGTCGTCGTCTTCGAGTTTCGAGCTCATCGCATGGTCGTTTGGGTCTTGCAGTTTGAGTCCCTGTGCGACGAGAGCTTTGCCTGTTTCGGTATCGAGGTGTTTGACAGCGATTGCCTGTAGCTGGGAAAGATCTTTTTTGTCAGTCACCACTGCTTCATTCCACACTTCTTGTAAGAAGCGGTTGACGATTTCTCCTGATTCTGGGTTGTGAGGAGAAAACTTCTCGTTCACAACATGGAAATACATGGTGGAGGCTTTGATGAGCTCTGCCGCGGAGAGGGATTGCGAGCCGGGAAAATCGAGCACAATGGTATGCCCTACCTGCCGGATGGTCACTTCAGAGACGCCCATTTTATTGACGCGCTGGTAGAGTTCATTGATGCCTTGCTTGAGCTCTGCATCGCTTGTAACGAGATCACCATTGGGATTGCGGAGCTCAATTTGCACCGTTTTTCCCCCTGAAAGATCAAGTCCCCAATGGAGGATTTTCCGCTCATCGCCGCGGAAAAATTTGCGCAGAGAAAGGGTCAGGTTATCGAGAAAAGCGCTGCGAGTTGGATTGGGAACCTCATAATGGGCTGATGGATTTGGGTTTAAAGAAGCCGATCGGTATTCATCATGCCATTTGAGCAGATCTTCATGGATTTTGTTGTCGATTTTATTTTCTGTGAGGATTCTCTGTTCCAGCGTCGCAGTTTCTAAAAGGGCATATTTCTGTGTTCCACGGACGACAAAATCTTCCCGGCTAGCAGCGATAAGAGGACTTGCGAAATCATTATTTTCGAATATGAAATCTCCTCCTGCACGGTAGCCAAAAAGGCCGTGGCTTTGGAGCAATTCCGCTAATTTTTTAAAATCAGCGCTAAATATTTTGGCGAGCTCCGCTTCCGGATGCTCTTCATAGCTCTGCAAGATCCGGTCGATCCCTTTGGCCATCACTCGAATGGAGTGGGTCTGACTCTCTGTCGTATCTGCAGAAGAAGAGACGACAAGACTCATGGCCTTTTGCTCTACCGGAAGAGAGGAGAATTGGTCTGCTGTGACAATCGCGAGCTGTTGGAGGTCAGGATGTTCAGGATGCCACTGATTTTTCAGCAGTGTCAGTAGGTGTTCCGATTGATGGGCCGCGAGGCGATTGAGTTTGAGTGCAAGAAAGCCTGAAGCGTGGGAAAGTTGGTGAAAGGGAATGGAAAATCCACTTTCATGAGCCGCCATTTTTTCATTGCTGATCCGGGTGAGCTTCGCTACTTCGTCAATCAGAAATTGTTCATATTCTCCAGCGGCAATGTCGGGATGGGTTGTGAAAAGGATCTCCTCAGTTTTTCGGCTTTCAAGCGGCGATTTTCACGCTCTTCCCACATGGCAAGATCAGCAGGATTTTGTGATTTACCCTTTTTAAGAGCGTCTCGGGTGCGATCAAAAGCGGCGATAAAATTTTGAATAGCCCCCTTTTTATCTTCTATATTCCCCTGAGTAAAGCTAGCGGCATAGCGTAGAGCAACCGGGTCTCTTTTCTCAATCGAATCAGCAAAACCGAGAATGCGAGTAGCAAGCGCCTCAATATAAGCATCATGGCTCATGGCAATCGAGAGGTCCGTGGGTCCGGCAAGGGCAAAGGCGATTTGCGTAGCGCGATCGATCATGAGTTCCCGATAGAAAGGATCTCCTTTTCTAGCAAATGCAAAAGATTCGCGCTCGAGTGCGATCGGGATCATCCGCTGCACGGCTACTTCTTTGGCATGTCCTTCTTGGGGTGCAAGGGTCAATTTTGCGGGAACAAATGGGATCAGCGATCCTGCGCGGGGCAAAAGGCTGCGGAAGCGATTGGCTTCGTCAGTGCGAGAAAAATTCAGCGTAATGCATTGACTGTCTGTAGGATGTGGTCGAATGTAAAGCGGCTTTACATGGATGAGTTCGCAAAAAGAAGAGAGCCAATCGATCGTTTCTTGTTCGAGATCGTTGACCCGCTTTGTGATGCGGTCGATGATTTTTTCAGCCTGCGTGGTGCTGAGAGGTTCGTGGAGTGGCTGGGAGTAATAAAAAATTGTAGGGAGGATGTTGTATAAGGTGAGTGTGATTACGGCCAAGATCAGGGGCCATTGCCAACGTTTTTGTTTCATGCGGAATCTCTTCAGTTGAATAGTAAAGCATAAAAAATGGCGGGGAAAAAGGCAACCGAAGTATGATTAGAGTCTTTTATGACGACATGTGCGGTGGTGGGTTTACAATGGGGCGATGAAGGAAAAGGGAAGGTTGTTGACCTTTTGGCCAACCAAGTTGCTCATGTGGCCCGCGCTCAAGGCGGAAATAATGCTGGGCATACGATTGTAGAACGGGGGAAAGAGTTTCGCTTTCACCTGGTCCCTTCAGGGATCTTATACCCTCATACAAAATGCTATATTGGAGGCGGTACCGTCCTCGACCCCGCTTCTTTTTTAGGGGAGATCGAGGGTCTTAAGCAGCACGGGATTGTCAACATGGAAAAGAGATTGATGATTTCCGCCTATGCCCATGTCGTGTTCCCCTATCATTGGCGGATCGATACGCTTTTAGAGAGGGCCAAGGGAGAGGGGGCAGTGGGAACCACTGGGCGTGGGATCGGTCCTTGCTATACAGACAAGGTGAGTCGCTGTGGTTTGCGGATGGCTGACTTAGTGGATGCCGATTTCTTTGGCGCCAAATTAGAACGGGCGCTGACTTTAAAGAATCAGGAATTGGAGAAGCTCTATGGAGAGCCTCCGTTCGATTTTCTTCCTCTTTTTGAAGAGTATTCTCTCTATGCAGAAAAACTCCGCCCTTTTGTAGGTCCGGTCGAAGAGTGTCTCTATCGCGCATCGCAAAACAAAGAGAATATTTTGTTTGAAGGGGCGCAAGGGGCTCTTCTGGATGTTACTTTTGGTTCCTATCCCTTTGTCACTTCTTCTCAGACTTTGGCCGGAGGGATCGCTTCGGGTCTGGGAATAGGGCCTAGCCGGATTCATAAAGTCCTCGGTGTGGTGAAGGCCTATACGACCCGTGTGGGACATGGTCCTTTGCCTACTGAGTTGAAGGAGCATGAGCTTGCGCATTTCCCGGATCATGGCGCTTCGCGAGAGTTGGGAACAACCACTGGACGAAAAAGGAGGATTGGTTGGCTAGATACCTTGTTATTGCGCCACACGATCTGCATCAATGGAGTGGATCAACTCGCCATCATGAAGCTCGACATTCTGGATGGATTGGATGAAATTAAAATTTGTGTCGGATATAAACAGTGCACACGCTTCCCTGCGACACTGGAAGCATTGAAAGAGGTAGAGCCCATTTATGAGATCCATCCAGGATGGAAACAGTCTACAAAACAGGTGCGCGATTTTAGCGATTTACCTCGTCAAGCAAAGGCCTATGTGAAGCGGATAGAAGAACTATGTGAAATCCCTGCAGTATTGATTTCAGTCGGGCCTGATCGAGAGCAAACGATTCGGCTGGGGGGAGAAGTAAGGTAAATATGTCGTTGCAAACAGAGCAAATAGCAGAAGCGGACAGTACCTATTCCTCTGCAGAGATCTCTCTTTTGGATCCCCACAAAATTCCGAAGCATATCGCCATCATCATGGATGGAAATCGGAGGTGGGCGAGGCAAAAAAATTTACCGGCAATGATGGGGCATTGGGAAGGAGCTGAAGCTCTGATCGACATTGTCCGAAGTGCATCGGATTTAGGAGTCAAGGCTGTGACCGTCTATGCCTTTTCAACAGAAAATTGGGCTCGTCCAGAAGAAGAAATTGAGGCGCTCATGGATATTTTTGAGCTTTACCTCAACCGGAAAAAAGAAAATATGATTTTGAATGGGATTTGCCTCAATTCCATTGGCGATATTTCTCGTCTTCCCAAACGGGTACAAGAAGCTCTGCATCAAACAAAAGAGGCGACCAAACACTGCGACAAGATCCAATTGGTGATCGCTTTCAATTATGGAGGACGCGACGAAATCCGGCGTGCCATGACCAAAATCCTCGATATCCACCGCCAAACTCCTTTGGAAAATAGCGATATCACCGAAGAATTGATCGCGCGACATCTCGATACTTTCCGGTGGGGAGATCCCGATTTATTGATCCGAACGAGCGGTGAATTGCGATTGAGTAATTTTTTACTTTGGCAATTGTGTTATACAGAAATTTTCGTAACCGATGTTCTTTGGCCCGATTTCTCGCGCAAAGAGCTGCTCCAGGCAGTTCTTGCCTATCAAACCCGGGATCGAAGACGAGGAGGAAGTTCGCTGTGAAAGATTTTTGGAGTCGGTGTGCTGTCACATTGGTAGCTATTGGCGTTCTGATCGCCCTTCTGGTTTTTGCTTTTCATCCATGGGTGCAGTACGGAGTGGTTCTTTTTGTCGCTTGTTTGGCGGCTGTTGCAATCTGGGAATACGACCGGATGTCTCAGGTAAAAAACGGAAAAGTGCTATTTCCTCTCTCTGTAGCCATTGTCTTTTCGTTTTTCTTGCAAGCAGGGTGGCCTCTTTTGGTCTTTTTCCTTGCGGTTGCGACTTTGTTTGCGTTCCATTTTCGTCGCCTAGAAGGAGCCATTTTGGATCTTGCTGTTTCCTCTTTTGGGCTGCTCTATATCGCGGTGCCTCTTGGAATGATGTTGGGGATTCTCTTTATGCCAAAAGGAGACGGACGCATTTGGATTGTCTACCTACTTGCTGTGACTAAAGCGACTGATATGGGGGGCTATTTCTTTGGGAGCCTCTGGGGAAAGCGAAAACTCGCTCCCACCATCAGTCCTTCCAAAACAGTGGAAGGAGCGATTTTTGGATGGATAGCGGCTATTGTCGTGAGTGGCTTGTTTTCTCTCAGTGGCTCGATTGGGTTATATCCTAGCCTGTTGTTGGGAGCGATTCTCGGCGTGGCCAGTCAATTTGGCGATCTGAGTGAATCGCTTTTGAAGCGAGATGCCAACATCAAAGATAGCAATCAGATCCCAGGAGTGGGAGGAGTGCTCGATATGGTCGACTCTCTTCTCTGCACGGCTCCTATCCTCTATCTCTACTTGAGTGCGTATGATCATTGCTATTGATGGTCCTTCAGGGACAGGAAAGTCGACTGTTGCAAAAGAGCTGGCCCATCGCCTTGGCTTTACATTCTTCGATACAGGGGCCATGTACCGCTCCTTTGCTTGGAAAATCGTGCAGGAAAACATCGATCCGACAGATCAAGCGAAAGTGGTGTCGATTCTGCCCCGTTTTGGCTATTCCATCCGTAAAGACCAGCGAGGAGAAAGGCGCTATTTTGTGGGTGATCAAGATGTGACAGAAGCCATTCGGGAAGTGCAGATCTCTCCTATTGCCTCACAAATTGCCACTTACTCCGAGGTGCGCAAAGCGCTGGTGAAAATCCAAAGGGCTTTTGGCCATCGGTCCGATGCAGTGTTTGAAGGGCGGGATATGGGGACTGTGGTTTTCCCTGATGCCGATCTAAAAATCTTTCTCACTGCTCGCCCTGCAGTACGAGCAAAAAGGCGCTACCACGAACTGATGGCCAAATTCCCCGATCTTGCAGAGTCGTTGAATATCGATCAGGTCCAAAAAGAGTTAGAAGAGCGCGATTTGAACGATATGAACCGCTCTATTTCCCCTCTTCGACAGGCGAGCGATGCTATTTTAATCGACACTTCTGATCTTTCAGTCAGTCAAGTGGTCGGCAAAATCATTCGACTGGGCTCGCAAAAAGAAAACCATTACCCTAAAATGAAGTGGGCCTATCGGATCATCTACCTGTTAGCCCGCGGATACTTCCGTCTCTTTTTTCGCTTAAAAATCTATGGTTTAGAGCATTACCGTCGAGGGAAGGGGGTTTTAGCCGCCAATCACAACTCCAATCTAGATCCTCCTGTCCTCTCAGTGAGCTGTCCGGAGGAGGTCCATTTTCTTGCTAAAGAATCGCTGTTCCATGTGCCGCTTTTGGGCCGCTTGATTCGGACGCTCAACTCCCACCCCGTCAGTCGGGGGGCCAGTGATGCGCAGACTTTTCGAACGATCATTCAGCTATTGCAGCATGGGCATAAAGTGATCCTCTTTCCAGAAGGGAGTCGTTCTTTTGATGGGGAGTTGCAACCCATTGAACGGGGATTGCCTTTTCTCGTCCAAAAGTCGCAAAGTACAGTATTTCCTGCCTACATCGAGGGGACATTCCAGGCATGGCCTCGAACGCAAAAGATGCCAAAGCTTTGGGGCAAAATCACCTGTGTCTTTGGCTCTCCCATTGAATGGGAAGATTTTGAAGGACTCGACAAAAGGCAAGCGGAAGAACAGATTTCGCAGCGCATCGGCCGCTCTTTGAGAGAGTTACGCTCTTGGCTCCAGTCAGGAGCTAAGGGTAGCCCGCCATAGTTTCTTTTATTTAAATATTTATTGTTCATAACTATAATTAATGTATAATTAGGTTATAGGTTAATTATGATTGTAGATATCGCTGTATCTGTTATCGCTATTGCTATGGTCATCTGGTTGGCGATTGTCTCCAACTTTTATCTCAAGCTGGGACGTACCCTCCGCCATTTTCATGATGCCTTCTTTCAACCAAGAAAGTTGCAATCGCGGGCCGAAACAGTCTCTGACATTGT
>JACQAR010000110.1 GCA_016194825.1 Chlamydiia bacterium | reverse complement strand
CTGAAAGCAAGAAGTAAGGGTGCATTTGCCGGTAGTGAAAAACTCATAAATGTCTCCATGGTATGAAAAAACCACAAAGTACACATTTATAAAGAATTACTTGTCAATAGGCTTCAAAAATCTTCTTGCAATTTCCCTGGATGAATGATCAAGAGCCTTTACAATATTTCCATATGTTGCGGCTTTTTTAGAGAATAGATCAGAGAAAATTTGATCGAACTCGCGGAATAAAATCCCATCAGCCTGAAAGCAAAGTCTTTGAATATTATCCTCCGATGAGTGTGAAGGGATGATCTCTTCCAGGTATTTTGGAATCCCACCTGTCACAGAAAGCAATTTGAATTTCTCATAAGCGCTTACCTTGTTTCTTTTGGCTCCCCAAAACTCACTACTTTCATTTATGGACAGCTCTTCCAGAACTAAGTCTAAAGAAATGCGTCCAACGAACCCCGTGGTTTGCAAGATATTTTCTTCAATCCAGCTGGATACAGAGCCGCAGATGATCATGATCAGATTTGGATTCTCAGAAAAATGTAAATCCCAAGCTGTTTTGAGCTTTCCAAGAAAGTCAGGGTCTTCTGACCCCATCCACGAAATTTCATCCAAAACGATCACGATCTTTTTGTCTTTGGATAAATTCCCAAGAAAAGTGAAGTGTTCGACCCAATCGGAAGCCTGCATCTTTGGCGTCCCAAAGCTCTTGGATAGCTGAGCAGAAAAGTCGTCCAATTGCCTCTGCTTTGTGATCCCTGGAACTGGAGGAAGACCAGAGAAAATCCAATTGGTTTTGTGTGAGACAAACTCTTTAATCAATCGACTTTTCCCAACACGTCTTCTCCCTCTAATCACGACCAGGCTAGCCGATTTTTTCTTCAGTAAAAGCTCTAGGGATTCCAGCTCTTTTGTGCGTCCAATGAATTTCATGTCATTCTCATGTAGTAAAATTTTAGCCTTATTCTACTACATATAAATGACAAATGTCAATCATATGAAGTGATAAATGGAGTTTCCTTCTAGGAGATTCAATTTTGATTGATAAACGACAAAAAATGGAGTAACTCATCACGCCTGGCGGGACAAGCCTCAATTGTTACGAGAGAGCGAGAGAATATAGACAGTCGGGGTTATCCCGTCGGAGTTATTTCTGTAGAACTTTGCCGCCGGTTACGCCGCCGAGCACTTTGGAGCCAGAGAAGAGATGCACCTCTCCGTTGCCTGATTCAAAGACGATGGGGCCTTGCACTACGGTATGCTGCCTCAGCTCTAATACCTGCTTGCTCTTGAAGCCAGGATTCGGACGAATGGTCACGCCTTGCAAGGTAGAATGCGTGAACACCGCTCGCTGAAGAGTCAATAACATGTCTCCTTGAAACAGAGTCTTCTGCGCTTGGATGTACCCGGTCACATCAGAGGGCTTCTTCACTGTGCAATGAGAGACGTTCGCATCACCCACCACATGGAAAGAGTCGATCTGCGCGTCGTTCGCAATGAGACTTCCTTGCAGTTGCACCGCTTGCATTACGTGAGTGCCATTGAGTTTCACAATGCCGATAGCATCGATCGACTCAATGCGGACAGCTCCATAGGTGCCAGAGCCCGCTTGCTCAATAGGAAGTGGCGCTGCTTTTTGCCCCTTTTGCTGGGGTTGCTGAGGTTGGCTCACCGCTGCGGCAAACAAAAATAGGAAGTTCAATAGGTTCATACACTCTCGGTGGTTTTTTTCTGCATTCGTGATAGTTGCTGCTGGAGCCGTTGCTGGGCGCTTTGTGGGACCATCTCAAAGCGGAATAGATCGCGGGTAATGTCGAGCCGCAATTGTTTGGAGAAGTGCTCAAAGAGGGCAAATGATTCTTGCTTGAATTCGAGTAGCGGATCTTTTTGCCCCACAGTCCTCATGTGGATGTCGGTGCGGAGATGATCAATGGAGAGCAAGTGCTCTTGCCAGAGTTGGTCAATCCTGCGGATCATCACGTTGCGCACCACTTCAAATAAGATGCCTTGCGCTTTTTCCGGATGCGTGAGATCGGGACGGTAGGTGAGGAGAGTCTGCCTCTGGTGAATGAGTTTTTGCTCAAAAACAGATACGATGAGATCGGTCGCTGCTTTGGCTAAATCAGGGGTGCCTGGTAAGGAGTCGAAGTTTACGGGGAATTGAGTAGAAATGGCTTCTATCAGTGTCTCTTCTTTTTGGCCAAGAAGTGGCTCGAGAATTTGTCCCGTTGCGGTATGGAGCAGGTCCGTGGCAATTTCAATCGGATTATCGGTAAAGAGGATTTCATTGCGGAACGCATACACCTCTTTACGCTGCTTATTCATCACATCGTCGTACTCAAGCGTATGTTTCCGGATGGTGTAATTGCGCTGCTCGAGTCGTTTTTGCGCGGTTTCGATCGATTTGTTCAGCACTTTGGCCGAAATGGGCTCGCCTTCTGGAGGACGGAAGCGCTGCAAGAGGGCAGCCATGCGAGGAGAGGCAAAAAGGCGCATCAGATCATCTTCAAAAGAGACATAGAATTTAGAAGAGCCGGGATCGCCCAGACGTCCTGATCGGCCGCGGAGCTGTCTGTCAATGCGGCGCGACTGGTGGCGCGTGGTCCCAATCACATGAAGACCTCCGAGCTCTCGGACACCTTCTTTGAGTTTGATATCCGTGCCGCGCCCGGCCATATTGGTCGCAAGGGTAATCGCCCCTTTCTTGCCTGCTTCCGCAATGATTTCTGCTTCTTTGGCGTGGTTTTTTGCATTGAGAATGGTGTGCTCAAGGCGGTTTTGCTTGAGAATGCGGGCGAGCTTTTCCGAGACTTCTACCGATTCTGTTCCGATTAAGATGGGACGCCCTTTTTCGTGAATTTCTTTGATCTCTTTTAGGATAGCGAGATACTTCTCTCGTTCAGTCATGTAGATTTCATCATCGGCATCGCTTCTGCAGCAGGGACGATAGGTAGGGATTTCCAAGACATCGAGCTTGTAGATTTCTTTGAACTCATTCGCTTCTGTCATGGCCGTGCCGGTCATCCCTGAGAGGCGCTCATACATGCGGAAATAGTTTTGCAACGTGATGGTCGCATAGGTCTGTGTCTCTCCTTGGATGGCGACGTTTTCTTTTGCCTCGATCGCTTGGTGCAAGCCATCTGAGAATCTACGTCCTGGCTGGGGGCGCCCCGTGTTCTCATCGATGATGATGATCTTGTTGTCCTGGACGATGTAATCGATGTCTTGCTCCATCAGGAGGTGGGCGCGGAGCATCTGTCGCAAGTTATGGGAGCGCTCTTTACGCTTAGCATCTTCTTCTCGCAAGCGGATCTTTGCCTGCATCTTTTCCTGTTCGGTATGTTCCGTGTCCCGATCGATGAGCGCATATTCATGGCCGAGATCGAGCATCACAAAATCATCTGCTCTACCGCCTGCATGCTCTGCCCAAGCATGGATTCCTTTATCGGTGAGCTCATATTCGCTATTGCGCTCATCAACAATCATGTAGAGCTTGGAGAGTTCTTCTTGTTTTTCTTCTTTATTCTGCTCTCCAAAAAAATAGGTTTCCCACTTTTCAATTTCGGAGCGAAGATCTGGGTTTTCTTTGATTCTTTTTAGGATCTTATTGTGCGGCGTGCCCTTGCTGGCGAGCCATAATTGCCGGAACGCATCGGAGGCTTGCTCTTTTTGCGCTTTTGCCAGCCCTTCTGACTGTTCTTCTAGGAGATTGAGCGATTCGAGTTTTTTTCTCGCTTCAGTAGCCATCTTGTTGCAGGTGTCTCTTTGAAGACGAACGAGACTCGAGACTCCTTCTTTGAGCTCGTCGTACATCTGCCGGCTATCGGGCACAGGACCAGAAATGATCAGCGGCGTGCGCGCCTCATCGACCAAAATCGAGTCCACCTCGTCAATCATCGCAAAATAATGACCGCGCTGCACCTGTTCATTTTTGTGCATCGCCATCGAATTGTCGCGCAAATAATCAAAGCCAAATTCTGAAGAGGTGCCATAGACAATGTCTGCCGCGTATACCTCTTTTCTTTTGAAGGGAGGAACATCGTTTGTGAGGAAGGCTACTGTCAGTCCTAGCCTGCGGAAAATCGTCCCGACCCATTCACAGTCCCGTTTTGCCAAATAGTCATTCACCGTGATCAGGTGGGTCGCTTTGCCAGTGAGCGCATGGAGATAGAGCGGCATGGAGGCAGTGAGTGTTTTTCCCTCTCCTGTCTGCATCTCGGCAATGGACCCGTAGAACATCGCAATTGCGCCGACGAGCTGGACATCATAAGGGATCATGTCCCATTTCTGGTTGTATCCAGAGACATGCACCTCTGTACCGCACATCCGGCGGCACATGTTCTTAACGGCAGCAAAAGCCTCGGGGAGGAGCGATTCGAGGGGCTCTTCTTTGGCAAGTCTTTCTTTGAATTCCAGGGTTTTGAGACGGAGCTGCTCTTCGGTTAAGGCTTGGTATTTTTCTTCCCATTCGTTGATTTTGGGAACCAGGCGCCAGTATCTTTTCAAAAGCCTACTTTGCTGCGTCCCAAAAATTT
>JACQAR010000013.1 GCA_016194825.1 Chlamydiia bacterium | reverse complement strand
CAGAGACTGCTTTTAAAAAGACTCTTTTACGGACTACTTCAAAAAGGCAACCCGCTTGGTGCAACCGATCACGCAATTGCCAAGAAGTATTCGGCTCGAGCTTTTCATAGCGCGTGACGAAAATGGCTTTTGCACCGTCGATTTTTTCTTTGATTTCATTCAATAGAAGTTGCTTTTCCTTTCTCATTGTCCCTCCTCACCCAACGTGATGCTAGAACCGATGTCGATTTTTAGGCCGGGGCCCATCGTGCTCGAAAGATACAAAGATTTTAGGAACACTCCTTTCGAAGACGCAGGTTTTGCCCGAGACACCGATACGAGGAATGCCTTGATATTTTCGATCAGCGCCTTTCCATCAAAAGAGATTTTGCCAACGGCATTATTGATGTTCCCTGTTTTGTCTACTTTGAACTCAATTTTTCCCGCTTTTGCTTCACGGACTGCTTTGGCTACATCGGTTGTGACAGTGCCTGCTTTGGGGGTTGGCATCAAGCCGCGAGGTCCGAGTATTTTCCCCAGTTTCCCTAGCTCTCTCATCATGTCTGGCGTTGCGATCAGAGCCGAAAAATCGGTCCAACCTTCTTTGATCTTCTCTAGAAGTTCTTCTGCGCCGACGTGATCTGCACCTGCCTCTTGCGCTTCTTTGGCTTTATCACCTTTTGCAATCACAACAAGGATGATCTTTTGACCGGTTCCGTGCGGCAAAGAGACGGTTCCCCTCACCTGCTGATCCGATTTTTTCACATCGATGCCCACCTGGAGCGCGACATTGATCGACTGATCGAATTTGACGGAGGGGCATTTTTTGAGCAGTTCTAGAGCTTCTTCGAGCTTATACAGTTTATTCAGCTCGATGAGCGCATCGATTTGTTTCATTCGTTTAGAACGGTGTGCCATCTTAGCCCTCCACAATATCGACACCCATCGATCGGGCAGTTCCCATGACCATCATCTCTGCCGCTTCGTCAGAGACAATCCTCATGTCTTGTTTTTTGCTCTTGGCTATCGATTTGACCTGGGAGCGCTTCAATTTCCCCACTTTATCGCGGTTCGGAATTTTAGATCCCGATTCAATTCCCAATTCCTTGAGAATCAGGCGAGATACAGGGGGCTGCTTGGTGACAAAAGAAAAACTCTTGTCTTGGTAGACCTCGATAATGACAGGGAGAATGTCTCCTGCTTTATCTTGCGTCTTGGCGTTGAATTCCTTACAGAAAGCCATGATGTTGATCCCTGCCGATCCCAATGCGGGTCCAATCGGAGGGGCGGGGTTGGCTTTCCCTGCCGGAATTTGCAACTTGATTTGTTTAACAACTTTTTTTGCCATACTCTTCCTTTTGGGTAGAGGAGAAGAAAAACAAGACGATCTTTCTTGTGGCGAGAAGCCATCTGCTGCGTTGCCCTGCATCGCCAACCCATTTCAGGGTTGGCTGCTTCGGGTACCCGCCTAACGGCGGCGCCTTGCATCTGACCTCTCGGCACTAAGAAATCTCTATCTCATTTTTCTCCCCCTTCTACCCGTTTGAGTCCTATCGAGACTTCTTCTGTCTCTCCTCAGCTCGCATTCTCGCTTGTGCTTTGTTCCACTTGCCAGAATTCGAGATCGTCGACCCGCGTGTCGCGTCCAAAAATGGAAACCATCACGCTCAATCGACCTTTTTCGTGGTTTACTTCGATCACTGTTCCAATGAAGTTCACAAACACTCCATCGGTAATCTTGACCCGGTCGCCCACGTCGACCTTGTGCTTCTGGACCACTCCTTTTTGGCGATCTTCCACTTCTTTCAGGATGTCGTTGACCTCTTTCTCTGTCAGAGGAGTGGGTATCTCTCCTCCCAAGAAATCGATCACGCCTGGGGTATCTTTGACATACGCCCAAGAATCATCGGTGAGATTCATTTTGATCAGAAGGTAGCCGGGCCACATCCGCTTTTCGCGATTCGCTGTTGCCCTCTTTTCACCTCTGAGACGTTCTCTGTCGGAATCAGAATTTCACTGATGAAATCGGCCATCCCTTTGGTCTGGAGATATTCTTCTAGTGACTTTTTCACCTTCTTCTCTAGACTGGACATGACCTGAACGACGTACCATTTAAACACGAACACCTCACCCAAAAATCAGCTTGACTAAAGAGGAGACTAAATCGAGACCTCCTCGGATGGCCAAATCGATAAAATAGACCGCAAACCCAAACAAAAAGGTCGCTACAATGACTGCTTTAGTGCAGAAAATCAATTCCTCTTTCGAGGTCCATGTCACTTTCTTCAGTTCCTGCTGAACTTCTCGAAAGTAGGAGAGCTTTCTCTTTTCGCCCGTAGTAATGGTCGACATCGCATTCCTCATTGAGCCAATTGCAAAACCCATTTACCCGGCAAAATCGCTCTTTTGAAAGCATTTTCATCCCACAAGGGATTGGCCTCAAAATCATCGATTTTGTCGGGCAAAGCAGTTTGCATCTGCCTCTGTTTACTAACTTCGAGTGCGGAGGGATTCGAACCCCCGGCCCGCGACTTTGGAGATCGCTGCTCTACCAGCTGAGCTACACACCCGTCTTGGCTTATTTCAAGATCTTGGAAACTGTTCCTGCTCCAATCGTTCTACCACCTTCGCGGATCGCAAAGCGCATACCCTCTTCCATCGCAATAGGGTGGATGAGTTCAGCGGTCAGCTCCACGTTATCCCCTGGCATGACCATCTCGGTGCCTGCGGGCAATTCCACAGTTCCAGTCACGTCGGTCGTGCGGAAGTAGAATTGTGGGCGATAGCCGGTAAAGAAGGGCTTATGACGGCCTCCTTCATCTTTGTTCAGAACGTATACAGTCCCTTTAAATTTCACGTGCGGAGTGCATGTGCCAGGAGCGGCCAATACCATTCCGCGCTCTACATCCTTTTTATCAATACTGCGCAGCAAGACCCCTACGTTTTCTCCTGCTAGAGCTTCATCCAAAAGCTTGTTGAACATCTCCAGACCGGTAGCAACGGTGTCGCGAGTTTCTTTGATCCCGACGAGCTGGATCTTATCGTTGACGCGGATTTTGCCTCTTTCGACGCGTCCTGTAACAACAGTACCTCGACCGGAGATCGAAAAGACGTCCTCAATCGGCATCAAGAAAGGTTTATCGAGCTCGCGTGTTGGAGTTGGGATCTTCTCATCCACTGTCTCCATCAATTTGAGGATCGCCTTGACGTATTCAGGATCGCCTTCAAGCGCTTTCAATGCAGATCCACGGATGATGGGGACATTTTTATATCCTTTTGACTCGAGCAATTCATGGAGCTCCATCTCGACGAGCTCGACGAGTTCTTCGTCGCCCTTGCCGATCATGTCCATCTTGTTGAGGAAGACGACAATCGCAGGTACGCCGACCTGACGGGCAAGCAAGACATGCTCTTTCGTCTGTGGCATAGGACCGTCTGTAGCAGCGACCACGAGAATCGCTCCGTCCATCTGAGCAGCACCGGTGATCATGTTCTTGACATAGTCGGCGTGGCCTGGGCAATCGACGTGAGCATAATGGCGTTTGTCTGTCTGGTATTCCACGTGCGATGCGTTGATAGTAATCCCGCGCGCTTTTTCTTCTGGTGTATTGTCGATCGAGGCGTAATCACGGAATTTCGCATGCCCCTTCTCAGCCAACACTTTTGTAATCGCGGCCGTCAAGGTAGTTTTACCGTGGTCGACGTGCCCGATCGTTCCAATGTTTACGTGCGGTTTCGTTCTCGCATAAGATTCTTTAGCCATTTTCTTAAGATCCTCCGTTAAATATGTTTGCCCAAGATAGGAATTGAACCTACGACCACTTGCTTACCATGCAAGTGCTCTACCACTGAGCTACCTGGGCGTTTGGTTTCAATAAACTCACTCAAAAGTATGATAGCTTAAGGTACTTGGGGCAATAAAATCAACCCTCTTCCTATCTGGGAATCTAAAATTTATTTTTGCCTATACACAATCCTCGCCTTGGTCAGGTCATAAGGTGACATTTCGACGGTGACACGATCCCCGGCATAAACGCGAATATTGCGCATTCTCATCTTTCCGCTGAGGTGGGCAATGACTCGCATCCCATTTTCGAGGATGACGCTAAAGTTCATATTGGGCAAAAGTTCGTCAACTTTGCCCTCCATCTTAATTGTTTCTTCTTTCGACATAAGGCTTTTAGCTCGGAAATGCTTACTATCAAACGAGATTTAGGGATTGTTGTCAATAGAAATGCCGTGCTATTCTTTTTCCATGAGCGAAACTTTTTCCAAAAAGGTCGAAGCAATCCAAAAAATCTTTCAGGATTTGAATGCTGAAAGCCGCTACAAAGCGATGATCGAGATGGGGCGCAAACTCACCCTCCTGCCGCCTACGCAAAAGATTTTTGCCAATATCGTGCCTGGCTGTCAGAGTATTTTGTATCTCTATTCAGAGTTGCGTGAGGGAAAAATCTATTTTCATGCCTTCTCGGAAGCGCTCATTTCTGCCGGCATGGCGGCGATCCTCGTCCAGGCCTATTCTGGGGAGACGCCCGAGACCATCCTCAAAATTTCCCCCGACTTCCTAAAAACCATCGGCATCGAGGGCTCCCTCACCCCCAACCGCTCCCACGGACTCTACCACATCCACCTCCGGATGAAACAAGACGCCCTCAAGTTCCTAGTCAAATAGTAGAGAGGGAGAGAGAAAAGAAGAAAATATAGACAGTCGGGGTTGCACCCCTTGGAACCTATCCCAGCAAAAGGGTAGATGGGGAGAGCGGGAGCGGAACATCCCGACGCCTACATTTTTCAGCAATTTTTTACCATTCGCTTTGTAGTAATAAAAATTTTTATTTGTCTAAATTTTTATGAATGAACTTTTAACGAAGAATGTGTATGATGCTGGCCGAAAAAGGAGACGTAATGACCTCTCAGATCCAAACAGCACCAACCCGTAACCCCCTCTTTTCGGAGAACCCTCTCCAGGTGGAACGGAGCCTGAAACGTCAGGCGCTATGCTATAATATTTTATCCAAAATTACGATGGTGGCGCTTGCAGCAATCGCACTGGGAGTACTGGTTGTCTCTTTTGGGGTCGGAGCTTCTGTTCCTTGGCTGTCCCATGTGTTATTCGGCGGCGTTCTCTTAACTCCTATCCTCAGCTACCCACTCTCGAAATTGCAGAAGAAAAAACTGGAACTCGAAGCCCAAAGCCAAATGGCTACCCGGATCGCGAATAAGTACCGAGAACTGCAGGCATTAGATGCAGATGGCCTGAGGCTGAGCATGTACAATAGCGGTATTCCGATAGGAGGGGACCGTATTACATTACCAGAGCGCGAGCTATTGCCTGTGATCGCCCACTACCAAGCCTACGAAGAAATCCGCCAGGAAGCCCACCAAGAGTTGCAGGCCAACTTTGGTCTGGAAAGCTCCTCTCACGCCGTGATGCTGGAGGCAAAGCGAAAAGGTTACAGCCGCCTGGAAAGAGACGAGTTGCCTGCTGGCTTGATGGCCACACTCATGCTCAAAATCATGCAAGAACCGGCTCTACAAGCGCGCAACCTGAGTGACATCGGCGAATGCCGCATCAAAGACTGCGATGAAAGAATTCTCGATCGCGCTATTCATCAAGACGACACGTATTTCATCGGCAAAGATGGACGGCGTGTGCCATTTGACCGCCTGCAAAAGGGCCTTGCCTCTTTGCCTCCAAAAGATATGCTACCCATTATTTTTGGATAACACCATGATTCACACGATTGCACCACAAAGCGTCTTCCACGCGAAATGGGACGCACATAACCGTCACCTGAATCTCGAACCCCCTACCCTCTGGGAAAAAGTGGGACGGGTGGTTTGGAATATCCTCTCTGTGCTCATCCCTGTGATCCTGGTCATCCGGGCCATCGGTTGGTATGTCGCCTATCTGTCAAAAAAAGCGACTCTCCCCTCAGTGCACCTCTCTGTAGAAAAACTGCAGAAAATCCGAGACCTATTCAATGCCTATTGCGATGGCCCTATAACAGACGAAAACCGGGCGTTTAGACAATCGTATACTGTCGAGAGACATACCGTCGTGACACCTGATAAAGTCCCCCTTGCCACGCTTTATTTCAAACACAAAAAGAGCACTGCAGACACGCCAACAATCATCTACTACCAGCCCAATATGGCGATTTCTGAACTGGCTGTTCATTCCTGGCTCTTTAAAGAAGCCATCCGGACAAACACTCCGATCAATCTAGTGGCCTTTGATTATCGCGACGTGTACCTCTCCAAAAACCCTCAAGTCACCTCAGAATATTTCCAACGACCCGAAGACCTGATTTTGGATGGAGAGGCCATTTTTCAATTCGTGCGCGATCAATTGCATGTGCCTGCGGAACAGATCCGCACGTATGGCTGGTCGCTCGGCGGCTGCATCTCGGCCAACGTCAAAGCACTGCACCAAGAATGCACGGCGCCCTATGTGAATGAACGCTCCTTTTCATCCACAGCCGATGTCATCCGCAGCTATCTGAAAGATCACCCCTTCCTGAGATGCTTTTTATTCTGGTTCCCCTGCGCTATTGAAGCCATGAAATGGAATTTAGTCACTCCGATTGCCAGGGTCTCCGGCAAGCCGCTCATTGTCTATCATCCGAGAGACTCTACCATCAAGCAAGCAGCCAGCTGCTATGAACTGGCTGTGCAAACGCGCCGAAGAGGGTTCGATGCGATCCGGCTCGAAGGGCAGAACGTGCTGCAACTAGCTGAAATCATGGGATTCAATATGTATCATCATGCGACTCCTTTGGACCAATATCGCGCAGAATATGGAACTGGGGTCCCCCGTTCGTTTAGCGCTGTAGAAGAAATCGCAAAATACCTCTTCGCACCTGTACAACCCGCTCAGATTGCAATCAACGCCTAAAAGATGAAAAAGCTCTCTTTCCGCGCACTGGTTTCCCTCGTCATCGGCAGTCAGATCGGTTCTGGAGTCTTCCTCTTGCCTGCGAGCTTGGCGATTTTAGGGCCCATTAGCCTATTTGGCTGGCTCATTTCCGGGGTCGGTGCGATCTTGCTCGCTCTGGTTTTTTCGCAACTGAGCTTGCGCCTTCCGCAAAGTGGAGGCCCTCATGTGTATATGGAAAGGGCGTTTGGAAAAACGGCCGCCTTTTATACCGCTTGGACCTACTGGGTCGTTTCCTGGATGAGCAGCATCGCTGTCATTTTGGCCGCTGTCGGCTACTTATCTTCGATGATCAGTATTGCGAGCCCCGCGATGATGCTACTCGCAGAAATCCTCATCATCACCACTATCTCGCTGATCAATATGCGCGGAGCCGGTGTTGCAGGTTCCTTGGAGCTGTTTTTGACGATCCTCAAGTGTCTGCCTCTGATTGTCATTCCTATTGCAGGACTTTTTTATCTCAGGCCAGAATATTTTGCATGGACCGCCTCTACCAACACGCTCCAGTCGCTCAATACCGCATCGCTCATGACGTTTTGGGGGTTCATCGGTCTGGAGAGCGCCACGGTCACAGCAGGCATCATTGAAAACCCATCGAAGGCGATCCCTCGCGCAGTGATCATGGGGACCATAGCAGTGGCGGCGATTTATTTCTTAAATAGCATCGGGATCATGGGCATCATCGATCCGCAAATCTTGGCCCATAGCTCTGCTCCTTACGTCGATGCTGCTCATGCCCTCTTTGGGTTGGGATGGCACACAGTCATTGCCTGCATCGCCTTCATCGTTTGCATCGGGACGCTCAATGCCTGGGTATTGACCAGTGGACAAATGGCAAAAGAAGCGGGTACAGCGGGACTATTTCCCTCTATTTTCGGCAAAACAAACCGCTTTGGAGCACCCTACGTGAGCCTTTCCATTGCGCTGTGCTGTACACTCCCACTCCTTTGTCTCACTCTCACTCCCAACATTCTACATCAGCTCAACGAGATCATTGACATCTCCGTGACCATCTTTCTTTTCGTCTATCTCGGCTGCAGCTGCGCCTTCTTGAAAATCCTGTCTCAGGAAAAAGGATCTCTTTTCTATCGCTGCATTGGCTGGCTGGCTGTTGCCTTTTGCGTCTGGGCTCTTTCCTACATTACGCTGAAACATCTGGCGATTGGCGCGCTTTTTCTAGCAAGCGGCCTTCCTATCTACCTCTGGCAAGAGAGAAAGAAACGGCAACAGATAATTGCTTCATAAAGACCAACGCGATCAGTGCTAACGCGGCCACAATGAGGCCCGGCGCCCAGACCCATCCCGTACACTGGTAAAGCCAAAGAGCCAAAACCGGTACTGGAGCCCCTAAAAAGCGAGAGCCCAGGGCAGTCCCCATCGCCTTCACTGCATAGCGGTGCTCGCTCGGAGCGCAATCGAGCGCCCAAGCATGGATCGGTGCCGAAAAAAAGACCCCCAACACCATGAACGCCATGCGCACAACAATCCAGCTCCAACCACTATCCAGACATAAGTAGAGAGGGATCGCAAGAAACAGACTCGCCATCAAAGACACACGCATCCAAGTATCTCGCGCTGCTCGAGTTTGCACCAAGTATCCCACGAGGGGCAGTAGACATAGATCAAAAAGGAGCATCCACGAATTGACGGCGAGCACCGTTTCCGTGCTGGCTAGCCCCACCAAGGGTAAAAACCCATTGAAAAAGAGAGTGATCAGGTAATAATTACCATAAGAAAAGCCGGTCGCTGCCGCAATCGAGCCGATCTCTTTTTTATGTTTCCAGAGCACTCGGAATGGGGCATGTTCTTTTTTAGGAGCTACAGTAACAATCGGAGTCTTGCGGACATAGACTCCGATGCAACCAGCCAAAAGACCCGAAAGAAAGAGCCACCTCCAGGAAATGCCTCCATATAGTGCAGCAGCGCAGACAGCACTTCCAAACCACGTTCCCACCATCCCCGACGCATCAATGAGGCTGCTCACCAAAGTCCGTTTTTTCTCTGGTGCATCTGCGAGAGCCACAATCGAAGCACCTGTCGTCCCTCCAGCCGAAAAAAAGTTTTGCAAGAGGCGGCATACTCCTAATAGCACAGGCGCCCATATCCCGATCTGCTGATAGGTGGGCAAAAAACCCATCGCTGCCGTAGAAAAAGCCATCCCGATCAAACTAACGGACAAGGTCGAGTGGTAGCCTATTCGATCCCCCCGCCTCCCAAAGACATAGGCGCCCACTGGTTTTGAGAGCAACCCCAGCGGCACCAAGCAAAAAGCAGCTATCAGCCCATAGATAGGATCTTCAAAAGGAAAAAAGAGAGGCGCTAACGTAGGGGCCAAAACAGCAAACAGCGCCTGGTCGTACCGGTCGAAAAAATGGCCCAACCAAATCATTTTTTTCATGGTGACTACTAGTTTACCACAAGAGGCAGTTGCAAATCTGCTTTGCAATTAGCCCAGCGGTATGATAAATTATTGGCCCAAAATAGAAGGAAAAGTATGACCCCAGCCCTCAGCGCTCCTATTCAAGCTATTGATCCAGGACGGTTCCCTCAAAACTTTCTGCAGCTGAAATATGTAGGGGCGAGCCCAGAGAGACCCGGCTTCCAGTACTTAATTACCCCTTCTTATTTGAGTTTTGCCCATCACGAAACTTTGAGCACCAGGGTCCGGGCTTTGACGCCGATCGAGACGATTATAAAAAATGATCACCCGACATACCATACGGTGCCAGTAAATAAGGCTCGGGTAGTCTTCGAGGCTATTTTGGAAGTACAGCAGACGAAACCCGTCCCATTTTTCCTCTCAAGGACAGAGCTACTCACAGCTCTCACCTCTCTTGTCAATGAAAACGCTCTCACTCCAGAGGAAGCTACCCAGTATGACCGATCGATTCACCAAGGACAATCTTTTGACGACTTCTGTGTACAGAACCAAGACCCATTGACCGATTTATGGATTGCCCAATATTGGTGTGAACAAGGAGAACCTGATCTTTCTTTCATATACGTATGCCGGGCTCATTCAAACAATCCTCGAATAGCGATTCCCCAGGAGTTTTTGTCTGGCATTACAACAGTTCGATCGATTGCCCCGTTCAATATACCGGACTCTTCTCTTGTCACCCAAATGGCATGCTGTCCGAACATTAAGAAAGTGGCGCTTCCCTGGAGCACCGAATATACCCGAGCCAATACAGAAGAAATCGGCAAATTGGTCACCCTCTCAAAGCACATCACTTCTGTCGAACTGGAAGGTTCTCCAGACAACCAGAGCACCATGGATCTATCGGTTCTAGGCCCGATTGCTGAGAGCCTTACGGTAAACCAGAGTGTAACATCTCTGAAGCTCTCATTTAGGAAGATTGGGGATCATGGCTTGCATTACTTGTTGCAAAACATCTCTTTGAATACTGCCTCTCAACTGCGCAATCTTGAACTGCGCTCTTGCGGCATAACCGAAGCCATAAAAGATCTTCTTTGCGAATTTGTCAGACACAGCCCAAGAATCACTTTCTGCGTTACAGGAGTAGAGACTATCGACACGAGCCTCCGTGGATTAGTAGAGCAAAGACATTTAATGATTCAAGGACTGAATCAGAGCAGCAGCAGCGGCAACACGCAGGATGGGGAACGGTTCCTTTAAAAGGCCGATGAGAAAGCTGTGCGATTCGACCGAGCCGATTCGCCCTAATGCCTCTAAGATATGCAGCTTCCGCTCATGATCCCCCTGCGCATAGGCACCCTGCAAATCGTGTAGAACGGACTCGTCGCGCCCCATCATTGCTAAGACAAGACACGCTTGCAGGCGCACATCGGGATCAGCATCTTGTAAAAGCTCTCGGACAATTTCCAACGAAGACTCATCCCCTTCTTGGAGCAGCATCGCGCTCGCCACGCCGGTAATCCCCCAATGCCTCTTTTGCAAAAAGCTCTTCATCGCATCGGTGGCACGCCGATCTTCTGCCATCGCGAGCAGAGAGACAAGATTGAGACGCGTCATCTGATCCATCGCTTCGGGATAATTCGGGATATGATCGACATAGCGGATTTGGCTCAGCACCAAGGTTTGGAAAAGAGGGTTGGCGTGGTTGTCCATCATCCATTTCCGCTTTTCGTTTTGCAAGAGATCAAAAATGAGATCACAGCAGCGCTGCACTTCTCTTTGCTGCCCCAGCAATCCGATGGCGAGATTGACTTTGAGATAGGGATCGTTGCTCTGATCGAGAAATCGGACAGCAAGATCGGCACCAAATGCTCCCGATGTCGCCAAAGCCGCTGCAGCAAGCCTACGATTTTCAGCAAAAGAGTCCTCGAGCCATTTTGTCATGAAAGGAGCCGCAAAGTCTGCGTCGATCAAGAGGGCGGCCCAAGCTGCTGTGATCGCAACCGCAGGGTCGCTATCAGCAAGTGGCTCTCTGAGGATTTCTTTAGCCTGGTCGGCGGTGGTGAACTTCCGGTAATACAAACCAAAAGCATTGAGCGCAGCAATCCGCACATCTGCATTGGGATCATGAATGAGTTGCAAGACGAGCTGTTTTGCCTCATCGATCTCAAAATGGGCGGCAATCGAGCAGGCCAGATGCCGCAGGCCAGCGCGGCTATTTTTTGCCAAGCTCTCCAGCTCCACAGGCGCCACTTTTTCATAGATATTGAGAAGCGCTGCAATCGCTAGATGCCGCTCTTCATAGGTGCTCTTTTCCGATTGGACAATGGCCTTGAGTTTCGGCGTCAACTCTTTGATCTTGAGAGCGCCCGCCGCCTGAATGACCGAGAGGCGCACCATCCAGATTTTCTCCTCTTCCATCAACCTCTTGAGCTCATCTTTTAAGGGAGCATCGCCATAGCTCGATGCCATCTGGATCGCCACAGAGCGCACTACTGCATTCGAGTCACGCATCATCTTGAGCAAAAATGTCAAAGCGCGGGCATCGTGTGTGAGATACGCACCAACTAAAGAGGAAAGGCGCACACCATATTGGGTCGATTGGAGCTCTCTTTTTAAAATGCCCCAAGAAAGCTCTTCGAGCAAATGCCGGTTTTGCAAAAGATTGGGATGAGTAAAAGAAAGATCGTACCACGCATCGATCGCCCGCTGCTCAAAGCCATTCGCGGCCAATGCCACGATGAGCACCTCTCCCGCTTCCAGCGATTTGGGGTATTTGCGCACCAGATGCTCTGCCTCTTGCAGCGCTCCTGGCGCATCATCAATGGTCAAATGCGCATGAACACGACGAACCTCTGCCGGAAGATCGGCACAAAGCGGGCTACTAAGCCAGAGGGCCGAGCACCCGACCGCCAATGAGATGAAAATGGAGGTGGAAAATCGTCTGTCCCGCATCTTCCCCATTGTTGCACAAAAGGCGATAGCCGTCAGCTACCCCTTTTTCTTCCGCAATTTTCTGCGCCACTTGCACGATCTCGCCTATAAGCGCATAATCTTGAACTTCAACATTCTGCAAATTACGGATCTCCTTTTTTGGCAAGATCAACACGTGGACGGGAGCCACGGGGTGGATATCCTCGATGGCAAGAATCCGCTCATTTTCAAAGACGATCGTCGCAGGAAGTTTTTTTCGGATGATCAAGCCAAATACGGTCGACATATTAGAACCTACCTCTGTAAAGCTAAATGGAGCGCCTGGATAGCCGCTTCCTTGGTTTCCCAAATCGAGATGAAAAGCCCTTTATGACAAAAGATCGCCCCCTCAATCCCCGTCACAGCAAAAAGCTCATCATGTCGCAGTCCAGCCCACAGCTCAGGCAGAGTGCGACGTACTTTCATCCGGTCGTTGAGATTGGGAGGAATACCACGCAGTTTCCAGTGTTTTCCTGAGGGCATGATGACAAACTGCGCAGGATGGAGCTCTCCTCCCAATGCGAAGAAATTTTCTATCCAGGGAATCGCTGCGTCAAAAACCAGCGCATATCCCCCTTGCTGCATCGCCTCTTTCACCATCGCCTGGCATTTGAGCGTATAAGCAAAGCGCTTTTGCATCCGATCGAGATGCCCCACCACAAATTCTACGGCCCGAAAAAAAGCGTCTGTCATTTCCGCATCAGTTGCTGAATATTCAACGGGCAAAAAATTCGAGACTACTTGAGAAAAGGAAGTCGTTCCCATTTCCAGCTTGGTGATAGTCGTTTTGGTGATGATCAAAACGGCGCAGACGAGGATCGTAGATCCCTCCCACATCGCAAACATAATCGCATGTAGCTAAAATCTCTTCATCTCGCGTCCGGTGGATTTTGTTCTGTTCAATACAGCGAAACAGAAGTAAAAGAGAACAGGCAGTTACTTCATCTGCGTGAAAAGAGCCATCGTGAGTGCCAAAACTTTTGAGAACTGTCATTTTTTCTTTTAAGCTAAATCTTAAAAGTTTACTCTGAACTTGGATTTATAGACAAGCAATGAAACTCATAAGCTCCGCTTTTTCAGAAGGAGGAATCATTCCCTCGATCTACACCTGCCAGGGCAAAAACATCTCTCCTCCTCTAGAATTTTTCGATGTGCCTCCCTCTAGCAAAAGTTTGGCGCTCATCCTGGATGACCCCGATGTGCCCGCGTCAGTGCGCTCCGATCGGATGTATGACCACTGGGTGGTGTATGACATGCCTGCTGACACGCGCCATCTGAAAGAAGGGACAATGGCTCCCGGCATCCAAGGGAAAAATACCTCTGGCAAAATGGGCTATATAGGTCCCTGCCCACCGGACCGGGAACACCGCTATTTTTTCAAGCTCTATGCCCTCAATAAAAAATTGGATCTCTCCCCTGGCGCTAGCAAAAAAGAGCTCGAAGCGGCCATGCAAGGGCACATGATCGCTGAATGCCATCTCATGGCACGCTACGAAAAGCATTGATCTGATGGAAAGCTATCTCACCCATACCCATTACGACCTGGTGACTCCCGATGGAGCGATCCTCGAGCTCAAGAACCTTTCCGAAAACCGACGGCTCGCCACAGTCAAAATCGAAGGGATTGCCGCACAATTTGTCGGCTATCAGATCGATCCTACCCATATTTTTTTCAATCTCAAGAGCACTTTAGCCCAGCTCGGCATCAATGGCGTGGGCAAAAGCATCCACTGGGAGCCTAAACACCATACTGCATTCATTGAGGTAGAGCTCACCCCCATCGGCGATTTAGCGGCGGCCATGCTCGACCTACTGACTGTAGGCGCCTACATCGGCAAGCTCTTTGCCGCTGATCCTAGGCGACGAGTGCGCGATCCTGAGTATCTCATGCGGATGATTGGCCGCTCCGACCGAGAAGGACGCCCCCTTCTCTCCCTCGGAGGTCTTGATGGAAGCCGAGAACTCATCCTAGAAAAAATCGATGGCCGCACCGTCGCCTTCCTCTCTCTGCTCGACGGAGTAGTGACCTATGAGACAACCATCTACAGCTTCTTGCCGACACTGGCCAAAGCGCTCTGTCGCAACCTCCGCCACACCCGTCAACTGATCCACCTGCACCACCACTGGGAAAAGACTGAACTGCGCAAAACAGCCATGAACGAGATCTTACTCGTCAGGACTGCCCCCCTCCATATCCGCACCGTGTATGCACGGGTGGTGGATACGCTGTTGCCGCAAGGATTTTTCCACACCACTGCTTGCGTACTCCAGCCAGACACGTATGCCTCTGGCGACATCTATGAACTCTATGGCCACTCCGAACAGATCCTTGATGACATCCCGCTCGAATTTTATACCCTTGAGCCCCATAGAGAACACGTCTTCTTCTCCGATCGCGACCAATTGATCGCGAGTCTCGATGATCCCCAAGCACTCTTCCAAGCCTTTGCCACAGCGCCCTTGCCCCAAGATCTGCTCGCATCGGTTTTTGTCGTCAAAGGAGAGCAGATGCGCGGACTTACAGGCAGCGATTGGATCGTCCGCGAGACACTGAAGCATGAGTTCCCCGGCCTTACCCACCCCGCTCGCCAGGCCCTGCTCGTTGAAAAGTATATCGAGCACCAGCCGCAGTACCCTTTTCTCAAGGCCATTGAAGAAGGGTGGATCACCTCGCAAGGCGTTCTTTTCTGCCGCCATTTTCCCACCCCTCTATTAAAGCGGATGCTCCTCAGCGATCTCGTGCAAAACTGTCTGAAGCGGATCTATTTTGAATTCCCTTCTGCCTCTCATGGCGATTATTTTTCTCATGAAGACAGAGCCGTGCTTCTCGATTTGGCCAAGTTCGGCATTCCCGTCTTTTGGGTCGATAGCAAAACCCAAACCATCCTCCAATACGTCCTTCGCCTGGATAAAGAAGCAGGCATGTTCGTTCCGCTGCCCCTAGTAGAGTTATTTCGCAAGTCAACCTTTTTTGGAGTCTATGGCTCCAATCTGCTCGAGGGCGCTTTTGAGCCAGAGCTCAAAAAACTGATGGCCGGGCTCCTCGAGATGCGGGAACAGATGCACCATTCCCAATTCAACAAAGAGACACCTCTTGCCATGGTCACAGGCGGAGGAGGAGGGGCAATGGAAGTGGGCAACCGCATTGCCCGTGCGCTCAATATCTTGTCGTGCGCGAATATCGTCGATTTCCGCGCTACTGACCTTGCGGGAGCCATCGCGGAACAAAAACAGAATGAATACATCGACATCAAAATGACCTACCGGCTCGATCGCCTGGTCGAGCGGCAAGCGGAATTCAACCTTGATTTTCCGATCTTCCTACCGGGGGGCATCGGCATGGATTTTGAGTACACCCTAGAAGAGGTACGGAGGAAAACCGGTTCTGGCCCTGCGAATCCCATTCTTCTTTTTGGAGAGATGGAATATTGGAAGCGAAAGATCACCTCTCGCTTCCAAGTGAACCGAGCCACAGGAACCACCCGCGGCTCTGAATGGGTCAGCAACTGCTTCTTCTGCGTGCAGCGAGCAGAACAGGGACTCGCCATCTACAAAGCCTTCTTCGAAGGACGCCTCAAAATCGGCCAAGAAGGTCCCGTGTATGAGTTGGGGTTTTTTACTCAGGTGGAATAGGGTAAAATTGGCAGATCAGTTGGAAGGCCTCGCAAGAACAATATGTGCTTGTCCCGCGTTCCTCTGCCGTTGTCTTTATGCCCGAGTACTGTGTTTAGCTCTTGCAATATCTGCAGCAGCTGGTTTCTGTGCTTTTCGGCCCATACTTTTCCCTTGCCACTCATGAATTCCTCTACATTGAATGCTTTATTCTTCTCTTTTGCATCCCCAGCCGCTCGGAGAAATTCGCTCTGAGCATTTTTTATATAGAGGCTAAATAGGTCTGTGACCTTCTGCAATAAGGCAAAATGCTGTGGATCTGCCGATATTTTTGAAGCTACCAGCCCGCAGCACTGAGATTTCTCTGTGATCCCAGACATGATGGTGGCTGCTGCTTGGTTTAATGTATAGTTCCGGACATTCTCAATATTCAGTGACATATTCCCTCGTATGTTGAAAATGGAAAAAGTCTACTGCATCTTGATCTTTTTGTGAAAGAAAAACCGCTTGGCGATCTCCACAGCACCTACGAAGAATAGGTTGACCGCCACCAAAAAGAGGGCAAAGGGGAAATTGATGGGAACCAGGGCAAAAAGAGATCCCAGCGGGGTAAAGGGAAGCAGAAATATCCCGCCCACCACACCAAAGACCGCAGCCACCACCCATTTTCCGGGTCTTGATTTCCAAAAGAGATGGCGTGTCCGGATGACGAGGACAATGAGCGCAGCTGTTGTCACGTTTTCATAGAACCAATAAGCGCGGAAAATCTCAGGGTTCGATTTGAGCCAGTACAACAAGGCGCCCATCGTCAGAAAATCGCACGAGGAGTTCAACAAGCCAAACACCCACATGAAGCGGTGGATGAAGGGAAGGTCCCATTTGACAGGGTGGAGCACAGCATCTGCATCGACTCGGTCGGAAGCGAGCGCCATCTCGGGAAGATCGCTGCAAAAATTGCTGAGCAACACCTGAATGGGGAGCATGGGCAAAAAGGGAAGGAAAAGAGAAAAACTCGCCATCGAAAACATATTCCCAAAATTGGCGCTCGTCGCCATGTACACATACTTCATTGTATTGATGAAGGTATAGCGCCCCGCCTCTACCCCCTCTTTCAAGACAGCCAAATCCTTTTCTAAGAGGACAATATCGGCCGTTTCTTTTGCAGCACTCGCTCCTGAATCCACCGCGATACTCACATCGGCGCTATGCAGAGCTGAAACATCATTGATTCCATCTCCCAAATAACCAACAATATTTCCCGCTTTGCGCAGCTCCAAGATGATCTTTTCCTTCTGCGCCGGGCTCACCTCCGCAAAGACATCAGTTTTGGCAATCAGAGATCTCTGAAAATCGCTTCCTGTCATGAGCCCAATATCCGTCAGACCAAGCGCCTTGGCCGCATAGCGCGCAACCGCCCGATTATCCCCAGTGAGGATCTTGAGGCGGATCCCCTTTTTTTGCAGATCTGCAACAACAGAAGCAATATCTGCTTTGATCGGATCGATGAAGCGCAAAAATCCGAGCAAAATCAGATCCTTTTCTTCTAGTTTTTCTCCATAAGCAATCGCCAGAAGGCGAAACCCCGCCTCACTTTGTTGTTCGATCCAGCGCGTCAGCTCCGCCTGGCAAGAGGCGATTGGGACCACTGCGCCATTGGGACGCTCCACGTAGCTACAGATCGACAGCACTTGCAAGCAGGCCCCTTTGCAGATGAGAAGGCCACTACTAAAGCGAACGCTGAGCCGTTTGCGCTCAAAATCATAAGGAATCTCATCTTGTTTTTGCCAATCGGCCACGCCAAGAGGTTTTTCTAAGATTGCCTGGTCGAGCGGATTGGGATAGGCCTCTTGGAATTTCGCATTGAGAAAAGCATAGAGATGCGCCTTTTCGCTCGGCTGTCCATCGACATCTGTAGCCGCATCAAACTGGAGTTTGCCGCTTGTGATCGTTCCTGTTTTATCCGTGCAGAGGATGTTCATCTGCCCAAAAT
>JACQAR010000112.1 GCA_016194825.1 Chlamydiia bacterium | reverse complement strand
CTTCCAAGGCTTGACGGCTCTCCTATCACCGCCCGATTTAAGCGGTAATCCGGTGGACACTGCACCTCCATTTTGATTATCGGCTGGCTCATGCACTCACAACTGCTTGCTTGTGTCGTGAGCCAGGAGGAGATTGATGTTGCCAACCATTTTTCCACAATGTCTGATGTGCATGAAAAGTAGATCCGTCTCTTGAAAACAGCAGAAGCAGTTTCGGATCAAACGAACGAGCCGACTTTAAAAAGTCGGCGAGAGAGAGCGATAAAAATCAGCGGAAAAAGAACGATTTTAGCAAACAAATGAGGTTATGCAAGAGGTCTAATGGCGGCTCTGACAATGTAAAGCAGCTTCGCAATGCTCAACCTAGCACGGACTCTACAACAAGGATAGAAAGTTTATTCAGAGATGGTCTCGGCTAACCATTTTCCTAAAATGCGAGGCATGGAAAGTTGTTGACCAATCGAACTGCATGCCTCGATCATGCCTGTGCCCGTGCCCAGTTCAGCCCCGCACGGGGATGAACTCCTTAAGGAAGGTGTCTTTCCAGTAATAGTGGTCCAGAAGCCCGTGTGTGGGGCGCCCTAGGAGAAGATGGGCTATAAAAAGAGCCTCGACCGATGCGAGTCCTGATTCTGGATCAGGACAATCGGTCTGACGACGAGGATAGGCGGTCCGATAGGAAACAGGCAAACTGCGCGCTTCGAGTGCCCACGGAAGCTGTTTTTCCATCACTGCCGCGAGCCTCCACGTCCCATCGATGAGAAAAAGACCTCGTTCACAATCTGCTTCGGATAAAGGAGGTGCGCCTACTTTCAAAAGCAAATAGTGCGATAAATCAGGCAGAGGGTCTTGCGGGTAGGTGAAAAAAAGAAGATCGGAGCGTGTCTCTAGGCCAGACAAAGAACACTTTTTCAGATTCTCTCGCCTATGGCGTAAGATTGCAGTCGGTGGGAAGCTCTTTTGCATGGGTGATTTTTAACTGAGATTTCGGCAGTTCATACAGAAAACGAGACGGCTGGGTCGGTTCCATCTTGCCCATGCGCATCCGAGAACGAGCCATGCTCAGGATCAATTTTTTGCGCGCCCGCGTAATGCCGACATAAAACAGGCGCCTCTCTTCTTCGATTCCGGTCTCTTTCATGCTCTTTTCATGGGGTAGGATGCGATCTTCCAGTCCCACAATGAAACAGATGGGAAATTCGAGGCCCTTCGCGCTATGAAGCGTCATGAGCTGGATTTTATCTGTCTTGTGCTCTTTGGATTTGGCAAAGCGGGACTGTCCTAAAGCATTTTCGGAAAGAAAATGTTGAAGCGTGGCCTGTTCGGGGGGTGTCTCCTCTTCAAACTGGGTGAGCGCATTGACATACTCTTGCGCGTTTTCCCATTTGAATTCGCGCATTTTTTCGCTTTTTACCTCTTCTTCGATCGCCTTTTTGTAGTTGATCTCCTCCAAAAGCCAAGCCAAGCTCGCTCCGAGCCCTTCTTGTGCAAAGCGATGCTGCGCTTTGTGGATCAGGTCAACAAAATTCCGAATGCCTTGAATGCCGCGGGGATGATTCGGAAAATGGCGCTGACTATTTTTGATCTGTTCCAGAATATCCCATAAAGAGATCTGCTCGCCTCTTTGCTGCTGCGTCAATTCATCGAGAAAGGGATCAGAAATCCCGCGCCTGGGGACATTGATGATTCTGAGGAGCGCTTCTTGATCGAGAGGATTGGCAATCGCGCGCAGATAGGCGAGTAGGTCCTTGATCTCACTGCGCTCAGAAAATTCTAATCCGCCAAACACTTCATACGGGATTTTGCGCTGCATGAGTGCAATCTCAAATTGGCGAGAGAGGGCATTGGAGCGATAGAGGATCGCGATCTCGTTCCAACGGATGTTGTGCTCTTGCTGGAAGTATTGGATGCGAGAGATGACCGCCTGCGCCTCTTCCAGATCCGTAGGGGCGTGAAACACCTCTACTGGATCTCCCTGTTTTTCTTGGCTCCACAGCTTCTTTCCGTGCCGGTTTTCGTTTTTTTGGATCACGCTATTTGCTGCTTCCAAAATGGCTGGCGTCGAGCGGTAATTTTGCTCCAATTTGATGATGTGGTCATGTGAGAAGCGCAAGATATTGCTCACATCAGCACCTCGCCAGCCATAGATCGACTG
>JACQAR010000111.1 GCA_016194825.1 Chlamydiia bacterium | reverse complement strand
CGTCGTCGACCCCAAAACGACCTCTATTCTGATGGTGGTCACAAGAGAAGAGCTGACAAAACTCAAGGCCATCTTGAAGAAATTGGATACTCCTAAGCGGATGGTGCAACTCGATGTGCTTCTTGTTGAAAAAAAATTGCACGACCGACAGCAAATTGGCATCGACTTACTGCGCTTTGGAACAGCTGCTAGTCATTCGGAAGTGAATAGCATGGTCTTTGATACAGAGGAGCTAGCGGTCAATAAAGGGATTTTGAATTTCCTCTTTAGTCGAAAAGGATCTCACGGGCCTCCGATGGATCTGACCTATAGTTTTTTATTGGCGCAAGAAGATGTCAAAATCAATGCCAACCCCTCTGTCTTGGCCGTGAATCAAACGGCCGCTACTGTATCAATCACAGAGGAAATCTCGATCAATAACGGAGCGATCCAACTCGACACTACAGGCGGCGTAACAATTGAACAGTCCTACACGAGAGCCCAATACGGGATCACGATTGTCTTGACGCCGACGATCCATTTGCCTGAAGAGGGCGGTGAAGATAAGGGATTTGTCTCGCTAAAGACCAATTTAGAATTCGACACCACTAAATATACGACGAACGATCGTCCTCCCGTAACTCGTAGACATATCGAAAACGAAGTATACATCGCTGATGGCGAGACCATCATTCTCGGAGGCCTCAGAAGAAAAATCGAAGAAGAAAGGCGGGAAAAAATCCCCTTTTTAGGTGATTTACCTGGGGTGGGCAAGCTGTTTGGGGCGACGAAAAGTACAAGCCACGATACCGAGATGTTCATTTTCATCACGCCGAAGATCATCCATAATCCAATCGACGATTTGCGCCGCATCCGCCAGGCTGAGTATTGCAGACGAGCTGGAGATATCCCCGAGTTCTTAGAACTTTTGGACAAAGCTAGAACGCAAGAGAGAAAATCGCTGTTCAATAACACGCTGCAAATGCTGTTTGATATGTATTAAATATGCTTACTGAGAAAGAACTCGCAGAGAAATTCAAGGTCCCCATCTTTGATGACATTACTCATTTCGCCCATGTACAAGAGCAAATCGCTCTAGTTCCCTATCTCTTTGCCAAACAAAAAGGGATTTTGCCGCTGACCCAGACGGAAAGCGGGGTTGTTGCGGCTCTTTGTGATCCGCTCAACCTCGAGGCATTGGAAGAACTCCGCTTTTTATTGAAGACAGCAATCCATCCTGTTTTTTGTACTCAAGAGGCGCTCGATATCGCTATTGAAAAGTGTTATCAGCAAAAAGAAGAGGAGACTAAGCGCTTTTTTTCCGATCTGGGAAAAGGAGAGAAAACCATTTCCAAAGAAGAGGGAATAGAAGGATACGATCTTTTAGAACAAGGAGATCAAAATCCGGTGATCCGGATGGTCAATACGATTTTGCTCGAGGCTATCCAGCAGGGAGCTTCCGACATCCACTTTGAGCCCGTAGAAGAAGGTGTTTCTGTCCGTTATCGGATCGATGGAGTGTTATTAAAACGACACACCCCCCCTAGAGAATATGCAGCCCAGCTCCTGACGCGGATTAAGGTGATGGCGAAAATGGATATTGCAGAGCATCGCCTCCCGCAAGATGGACGGATCAAGCTGCGCCAAGGAGGAAAAGAAATCGATTTTCGCGTCAGTACTCTGCCCATTTTGCATGGAGAGAGAATCGTACTTCGCATTTTGGACAAGGGCAATGTACAGCTTGGACTCGATAAAATCGGAATAGATCCAGAAGTGTTAATTGCGTTTCGCAAAGTCATTCAAATGCCCGAAGGCATTATCCTGGTTACTGGTCCTACTGGCAGCGGGAAGACGACAACGCTGTATAGCGCCATCCACGAACTGATCAATGGCTCAATCAATATCATAACCATTGAAGATCCAGTGGAATATAAGCTGGGAGGCATTTCCCAGATGAATGTGAACCCTCGGATTGAACTCGATTTTGCAAAGGGGCTTCGCCATATCTTGAGACAAGATCCCGACGTCATTTTGGTGGGAGAAATCCGAGATAAAGAGACGGCAGAAATTGCGATTCAAGCATCGCTGACAGGACACCTTGTGTTCAGTACGCTGCATACCAATGATGCCCCTTCGGCCATGACGCGCTTGGCCGATATGGGGATTGAGCCGTACCTGCTCGCCTCGTCTGTCCTCGGCGTGCTGGCACAAAGGCTTGTCCGGACTATTTGTCCCGAATGTAAAGCCAGTTATGTCCCTGCTGGGGAAGAGTTGGCAGAGTTGGGGATGAGAAAAGAGAGCGGTCTGAAATTCTATAAGGGTGTAGGCTGTCCTCACTGGTTTGAGACGGGGTATAAGGGACGCAGCGGCATTTACGAATGGATGCCACTACTTTCCTCTCTCAAGACACAAATCTTAAAGAGTCCTGATGCGCAGGAGCTCAGAAAGCTTGCGATTGAGACGGGAATGCGAAGCCTTTTTGAAAAAGGACTGGACCTTGTCCGTGCCGGTGTGACCACGAGTGAAGAGCTTCTGCGCGTCACTCGGATGGAGCAGGAGTAGATTCCTATGGCGCTGTATCAATACTGGGCTCTAGATAAAAAAGGAAAAAAAAATGAGGGCACTATCGATGCGGATAGTTTGGCAGAAGCAAAATGGAAATTGTTACAAAGTCAAATTGCGGTCATTCAGATCGCGCCGCTAGCGGCAAAACAGATCAAAACGGGACTTTCTCGGACGGAACTGCTCCATCTAACGCGTGAGTTAGCCCGCCTGTTACAAGCCGGGCTTCCCCTTTTTGAATCGTTATCTGCCTTAGAGGAAAAATACCAAAAGCAAAAGCCGCATCGCTTGCTGCTCGATCTGGCGGACCGGATCCGGAGTGGCGAGTCTTTTTCTTCCGCTCTGGCTCACCATGCAGATTGTTTTCATGTCTTGTATATCGCTATGGTTTCCAATGCAGAAAAAACAGGAAAACTCGCTGAAGCGTTAGAAGAGCTAGCAGCATGGATCGGCAGACAGCTAAAGCTGCGAAAACAGATGATATCTACTCTTTTATACCCTGCTTTGCTTGCGACTTTTTGTTTTGTTGTGTTAGGCGCTCTTCTCTTCTACGTCGTCCCTTCTCTTCGCGAGCTGTTTGAAGGAAGAGAGCTCCATCCATTCACGCAGATTGTTTTTTCTGCGAGCGCTTTTGCCTGCCGCGCGAAGGGCTGGCTGGCTCTTTTTGCCCTTCTTTGTATAGCGCTCTGTTTTGGAGTCTATCTCTTGCCGCGCTGGAAAAACGGTGTATTGGCCAAACTCTATCGCATGCCTGGGATTTCTCCGATTTTTGCGAAGATCGCCTTTGTCCGGTTTTGCCGCGCTTCAGCGACGTTACTTGAAGGAGGGGTCCCCGCTTTATCGGCATTTCCGCAGGCACGTCGGGTGATGCGCCACCCAGCTCTTGAGCGGGTAATCGCTGGGGCAGAACAAAAATTGATGCAAGGAGAACCCTTCTACGCTGGCTTGGAAGGACATCCCCTAATCCCCTCTTTAGTCCCCCGGATGATTGCTATTGCCGAGCAAGGCGGAAGGCTCCCTTTCATGATGTCGCAAATTGCGCATATCTATGAAGAGGAACTCGAAGCCTCTTTTTCTCATTTTACTGCTTTAGCACAACCCCTTTTATTGTTACTATTGGGGGCAATTGTTGGGTTTGTCTTGCTTTCGGTGCTCCTCCCACTCACCGATGTAAGCAGCTTTGCGACTTGATGGAGAGAATACTATGCAAAAAAGAACGATGACGCTGTTAGAAGTGATGATTGTGATTTTCTTGATCACTCTGATCACCGGAGTAGTAGGATATAATTTGAAAGGCTCGATGGATAAGGGAAGAAAGTTCAAGACAGAACAGGGAAAACAGCAGTTGCATGACCTGTTGATGCTTTGTCTCAATGAAGAAGTGAAGGGAGAGCTCCCTACGGCTACTGACGTTGCGGAGCGGCCAGAGTATTATCTCGAAGCGCTCGGCCTGGCAAAAGATCCCAAGAAAATCGTTCTGGACGGCTGGGGAAGTCGCTATAAAATCAAAGCGATCAAAAACGGCACTGATTTTGAAATCACCTCAGACCACAAGTAAATATTTCACTCTGCTCGAGCTATTGATAGGGATTTCCCTTTTGTCTTTGATGGGGAGCCTCGTTTTGTGGAAGTTGCAGCCTTTGATAGAAAAAAAACGGTTTTCTTCCAGCTTAGAGAGGTTTGAATCGCGACTGATTGCTATGCGATTTCTTGCAGTCAATACGCAAAGCGATTGGGAAGGGGTTCTCAGGAGGGAGGGAAAAGGGTATGTCTTTGCCATGCGCTGTCTGGGCGTCACCAAAACCCGCAGCATGCCGAACCTGGCTTTACAGGCAGTAGAGCTCAAATGGAATGGAAAGATAGTGCACGAGCTCCATTTCTTGTTCCTCGCATCAGGTGAAGTCAGAGTGGAGAAAGAGATGGAAGGGAACTTGCGTTTTTCCAAGAAAGATTTGAAGGCCGAATGGGACTTTCCCCGTTTGTTCAAAATGGATGGCTGTCTGGATGGGAAAAGAGTAGGGCCTGTCCATCCTCATGATTTATGAGAAATTGTTTAAAAATATTGGGCACGTCATTTATCATTAGTTTCTATGAGAAACTTTTATTCCTCTCTTTTTGTCTTGCTCGCTTCCCTCTCTTTCGCTGCGCAGGGAGCCATTAACCCTTTTTTGTTGTTGAAGCAAAAACAACCGAATTGGCGTTCTGAAATCGCGCAGCAGTATCCGCTCGGCAATCCCAAAATGGTCATTTTCTACGAACCGATTCCAGAAGGGGGAGAGCAGCCGGTCAAGGAAATCGTTTTTTATGAAAATGGCAAGATCCGAGTAGAGACCGATATCATGCTCTTCGAGGGAAAGATGATCCCGCATGGTGTGCAAATGGAGCTCACTGCTGAAGGGCAGGTCGCGGCTGTCTCTTTTTATACTGCGGGGAAATTGCAAGGGCAAAAGAAGACCTTTTATTCGAATGGGAATGTACAGTCTGAGGTGCAGTACCTCAATGGGTTGGTGGAAGGCGAAGCGAAAACCTATGCGGAAAATGGGAAACTACTCGAAGAGGGGCGCTACTTACATGACAAGCTCGATGGAGATTTTATTCGTTACTATGAAGGAGGGAATAAGGCAGCGCTTGTCCCATTCAAAGAGGGAAAAGTCCATGGGACTCTGACCGAATGGTATCCGAATGGAGGACTGAAGATACAGAGACGATTTGTTGATGGGATGCTGCATGGCGACGACAAAAATCCGGCCTCTATTTCTTACGATGAAGAGCGCAATGTCTTGGAACTGGCCGATTTTAGGAATAACCAACCCTACGGCATTCACTGTCGTTACCATAAAAATGGAAAAGAATCGTACCGTATGCCCCATCGGAATGGAAAGCGAGAGGGGAAAGAGCAGTTCTTTGCAGAAGATGGGAAATTGCTCGGTGAAGGGCTGTATGTCTCAGGAAAAGCGGTCGGAAAGCACTGGCGTAAAAATAAAGATGGGTCTCCTTCCTATTTTGCCCACTATGACAAAAACGGCCAACTTTTAGAGCCGATTTGCGAATACGATGCGACAGGTCATAAAATCAAAGAATATACAGTGCTGGATGAGAAACTCGAAGGTCCTTACACGGAATGGTACCCTAACGGCACAGTTAAGGCGGAATATAACTATGTCGATGGAAAGCTCGAAGGAGAGCAAAAAGAATATTACGCTTCGGGGCAAATCAAGACACTCTCTCATTACAAAGATATGCAACGCCACGGTGTCCATGAAGAGTGGTATGAGAATGGCACTCTAGCGACTCGCCTCCATTTTACGGAAGGGATGAAAGATGGACAGATGGGGGAATGGTATTCGGATGGAAAACAGAAGTTAGACGCCTTCTTTAAAAGGGATCGGATCGACGGGATCCAAACAGAGTGGCATGAAAATGGGCAGCTGAAAGCCCGAGCCGAATATGTCAACGGATTGAAACATGGCTGGCATCGGGAATGGAATGAGAAGGGTGATCTATCGGTAGAAGCTTCTTACATCGATGATCAGCCCCAGGGAACGGTGCTTCTGTGGTGGGAAAAAGAGCAATTGCGACATCGGGTCCACTTTGTCAATGGAAAGCGCGAAGGAAAAGAAGAGGCCTTTTATGCCGATGGCAAAAAAGAGAGACTTGTTCATTACAAAAACAACCTGATCGAGGGAGATTCTCTCTCTTGGCACCGCGATGGAAGCCCTCAGACCATCCAACACTACCATAATGGGAAACCAGTGGGTGAACATATCGCCTATTTCAGCAAAGAAGAGGGAAATGGCCGCATCGCACATCAATTCCGCTACGATGCAGAGGGGAATTTTGATGGAGAACAAAAAGTCTTTTATCCTGACGGGAAAATCCAAACCTATGTCTGCTATGAGCATGGAAAGATCCAGGGTAAAAAACAGGCCTGGAATCCAGAGGGAGTTCTGCTCGAAGAAGGTTTCTATGTCGATGGAAAATTAGAAGGGCCCTTCTATCAGCTCGCACAAGATGGAAAAGAGATCGTCTACCATTACAAGAACAATTTAAAAGAAGGCATCCACCAAATCTTTTACCCCCCAAATGAAAAAGGGGAAAAAGTATTGGCTTTTGAGGCGAATTATGCGAACGATCGCCTTCAGGGTTTTGCAACTGAATATAATGAGCAGGGCAACAAAGTGAGTCAGACTCCTTATGTGGCTGGGGAGAAAGAGGGAATCGCCTCTTTCTATCATCCTAATGGTAAGCTCATGGCGAGTGTTTCTTTTAAACGGGATAAAAAGGAAGGGTCTTTCGTTCAATATTTCCCCAAGGGAGAAAAATGGAGAGAGACGAACTATATTGGCGATCTGCGAGATGGAGAAGAGAAAACCTGGCATGAAAATGGGAAACTCGCCTCCATTTTTAAATATAAAAACGATCTTCTCGAAGGTCTCTCCCAGAGTTGGAATGCAAATGGCATTTTGACTTTCGAGGCCGAGTACCGGGAGGGATTGCGCCATGGGATGTTCAAAAAATACTACGACGATGGCAGCCCTTATATCGAGCAGACATTTGCCTACGATCAACCCGAAGGGGTTAAGAAAAAGTACAGTCGTGATGGCAAAATGACAGCGCAAAAATCCAAAGACTAGTACCTCGACTTAAAAATTTTCAGAAGGCTTTGGTTCATCTTTTCCCGCCTAGCTTTGCGCTCGCGCTCAACAACTTGATGCAAGTTGTCCTCGCGCTCCGCGCTTTGCTAGACAGGAAAATCTGAACACAAATCCTT
>JACQAR010000122.1 GCA_016194825.1 Chlamydiia bacterium | reverse complement strand
TTGAAAAAGAAGCCGAACCCGCCTGTCACCAAACAGGCAGGAATAGCGGCGTCATTCACTCTGGCATCTACTACAAGCCAGGCTCTCTCAAAGCGCAAAATTGTTTCCGAGGCAAACAAGAACTAATCGCCTTTGCCCTGGAGCATAGCATTCCCATCCAAAAAGTGGGCAAAGTCATCCTTGCCACACAGGCTTCTCAAATCCCCAAACTACGCGACATCGAAGAGAGAGGCAGACAAAACAACATCGGCCGCATGCAGCGCATTGGCCCCGATGAGCTGCGCGACATCGAACCGCACGCCACCTGTATCGAAGGGATCTGGATCCCCGATTGCAGCATCCTCTCCTATGCACAAATTGCCAAAGCGCTGGTGCGTGAGCTGCAAAAACAAGGAGTAGAGTTTGTGTTTGGCGAAGAGGTGAACCAGATTGAAAAAGACAAACTGTCTACCGACAAGCGGGAATATCCGAGCTCCTTTCTCATCAACTGCGCAGGAGTGTTTTGCGATCGGATTGCAAAACTCGCCCTCAAACAGGAGCCGCTCCCTTATCAGATTTTCCCTTTTCGGGGAGAATACTACAGTTTAGCCGAATCGAAGCGCGATCTCGTCAAAGGACTCATCTATCCCGTTCCCGATCCCCGATTCCCCTTCCTCGGCGTCCATCTTACCCGCCGCGTTGACGGCATGGTCGAGGCCGGCCCCAATGCCGTCTTGGCCATGGGACGCCTTGCTTATACAAAAGGGGAAAAGAACTGGAGAGATTGCCGAGAACTCGTACAATTCCCCGGCTTTTGGAAAATGTGCGCCAAATACTGGAAAGCAGGCCTTTATGAGATCGCTCGATCCAACTCTAAAGCCCTATTCTTAAAAGACCTGCAAACTTTAATGCCCAGCTTGACTGCCAATAACCTGGTTCCCGGCGGCTCGGGAATACGCGCGCAACTTGTTGATAATCAGGGGCGCCTTCAAGATGATTTCGTCATCCTCAAACGAGAGGGCATGATCCATGTCCTTAACGCCCCTTCACCCGCTGCCACAGCCAGCTTCTCTATCGGCCAAACTATCGCCGAGACCGCTCTACAGCAGCTAATTAAGTAAAAGAAAGTCGCTCAACATATTCAGTATAAGCAAGTTATAAATTAGTATACAATTAATTAGGATGTTGGTATAATAATTTAAAATTAATTATGATTAGAGTAGATAAATTAAAGTATTTAAAAACAGATATCGGGCCTGAAGCGCGAGATCTAGAAAAAGGTCCTTTTGTAAAGATCCCTACCCCGCGTAAGGTATCACGCCACCATGAACCTCCCGCCCTATTACCTAGAGATGTGCGGCAACTGGGAGTCGATACATTCCAGTGTTTACGATGTCAGCAGGTGTTTGCTACCGTTACCAACGCAGAAAAACATGCTTGGTGTTTTACGAAGCAATCCTTGCAAGCATTTATAAATGCCAAAAAAGAGAGTTATTGCACAATTTTATAAGAAAAAAAATAACCCATAATATTAGAGACCTTCTCTGAATGAACGTTTCGTCGAGTTTTTAGGTTATTTTGGCCGCTTTTCGATTCAAAATTGGGGGGCAATATACTGGGTGTCGCTATAGCCCCCCAATTTTGACGTCGAAAATAGGCTCAAAAGAACCAAAAAATCGACAGAAAGTTAATTCAGAGAAGGTCTCTTAGGAGAATTTATGTTTGTTCAACCATTACAAGTAACCATCACGCCAGAAGACCCAAGCGCAGCGATCCCAACAATCCCGGTCGTAGCCCCTCCTTCCCCGGCTCGGCAGAATACGGAATTAACCCTGACAGGACGCGCTGAGGTTGCTGCAACACAAGTATTTCAATGCGCGCATTGTGGAGTCACATTCCCTAACAACGAGTCCAATATCAGAACCCATTATCTGAAAGGAACTTGGTGCTGGACCCGGGACCAACTCAACAGAGAAGTAGCGGCCAACCAACGAGACGCAAGACGCATTGACCTGAACGTTCTCCGCCCTGCAACTCCTGACTCTGTCAATAATTCTCCCGAACTCAAGATCCTGACACAACCAAAACAACCCAAATAACTCAATCCACTCGCACAAAGCACATCGCAAACAGCGCCGACTGCATCGTCGGCGTCTGTTCTACGATTTTTTCGGCTTGATGTTGCGGTGAAAGAAGGGCCCACTCCTGAGGGACAATATGGGACGCTGCTTTGTGCCCATTGGTCAAGTAGAGAGTATCCCCCACCTGCCAATTGTCCACTATCTCTGTAAATGAGGGATCGTTTTGCTCCCCAAGTTTGGGATTGGGGCTCGAAAGAGTCTTCTTCTTCGCCTTGTGATGAGCGACGTGAATCAGCTCAGCCCCTTGACATGAGGCAAAGGTGAGCAGATTCTGCTCTACATCCAATAAAAGTACGCTCGCAATGAATGGGACTTGGAAACGACTCTCTCGTAGAGAGCGGTTGAGTTGCGTCAAAAACCGAGAGAGCGGCAACGGTTGATCGAAATAAGAGGCCAGCGTTGCACGTACAAGGCCGCAAAAAAAAGCGCCATGCAACAGCGATGCGGGTCCCCAATCTTGCGGCATCGCCTGAAAGACCAAAAACTGGGTGTCGCTGAGGCGAAATAGCTCGAGATACAGGCCATTCAACCCATCTCCGTCGTGCGTAAACAACCCACATTCCACTCCCGGCCACTGGGGTGCAATCTTTTGGAGCAATAAATCGCTGCTCTGATGGAGCAAATCGCCGATTCCTTCACCAGCATCTTCTTCTTCGCCCAGCGTCTCTAAATAGGCGACAATCTCTGTGATGAAGTCGACGATGTCCGGATAGCGCTCTTTGCTATCCTTGGCCAGTGCTTTTCCAATGATCGGGCGCAACGGTTTTGGGAGCAGCTCCAAATGGATCGCCCCGTGACTGAGTTGTCCCAAAATCAGCTCATAGGCAATGACGCCGAGAGCATAGATATCGGAAGACAGGCTGATGTGATACGGAGGCTCACGCTGCTCGGGGCTCATGTAGACAGGCGTTCCCATGAGGGAGGTGCGCACCTCCTTTTCATCGAGGAGTTCTGCAATCCCAAAATCGATCAACTTCACAGCACCTGACTCATCGATGAGGGCATTTTCCGGTTTGAGATCCCCATGGATGACGCCATGAGAATGTAGATGAGAAAGGGCATAGGCGACCTGGAGGATGATCTCCAGCGCTTTTCTTTGAGAGAAAGACTTTTTCTGCAAGAATTGGCTCAGCGAAATGCCTCGGACAAACTCGATGGCGATATATAACCCTTTTTCCCACTCGCCTTGTCCGTAGATTTTGACAATATTGGGATGATCAGCCGCTGCAATGATCTTCGCCTCTTTCTCAAAGCGGGCCAAGACTTCGCGATTTTTTAAGAATTTTGGAAGAAGTACTTTCACAGCCAGAGGCTGGTGCGTTTCAGGATGGAGGCCCAAATACAGAAGGCTCATCCCCCCGGAACTGAGTAAGCTTTCGATTTTATAAGGCCCAATTTGACGAGGGAGCATATCGGAGCGCTGCATCACGCGCACATCAGGCAAGGTCAATTGCTTGTGAAAATCTTCAGGTGGCAATTTCCAGCACTCTTACCGCAACTGTTTCATCTCCAAAAGAGACCAGCTCTCCCCGTCCCACCAACCGCCCATTGACTGTCAATGCGACAGTCTGGTCTGGCTGAATGGGCAATTCCAACGTATTGCCGGCGCTGAGCCGCATGAGTTGTTCCAGAGTAATGCGCAGCCGGCCCAATTCTACCGCAATCGAAATCGGATAGTTTTGGATGGCGACGACCTCTTCACTCGATTCTGTTTGCACAGGAGATTCGGGAATGTTTTGTCCCTCCATGGTGTCCTCATGATAAAAGGCATATTCAAGAATAGTGAGGCGATTCGATTCAACGCGAGCCTGGAAAACGGGGATCGATCCGAGCTGGATCGTCACCACCGCCTCTTTTTTCCGAGGATCGAAACTCACCCGGTCTAAATAAAGCGCATCTCCGATTTGGATTTGTGCCCATTCTTTCGGATCAATCTGGATAGAACCTAAGCGCATCCCGACTGTGAGCTCCACTTCTTTTGCCCGATTTGGGGCAATGGGAGCATAGGGCAAATGGGAAAAGTGGCGGATAAACGCTTTTTGCATCGAAAGAGGGAGCACTAACCGGCCATTACATGTCCCAAAAGAAGAGGCAGAGAATGTGACGTCGATACAGAAAGCACTCTCTTCGGGCATTTCTTTGACATCGGAGAGCTGGACAGAGAGTTGATTGAGCGGCTCTAGGTTCTTTGCCTCATCAAGCGCCTCGAGCACTAAATACCGATAGTAGCCCTCTTCCAACACCTCAGAAGTGAAGGGAGAAGCTTTCGCTTTTTTCATTAAGAGCGCCGCTCCGATCCGGACAATTTCAGCCCGTGGCACGATCCAGAAAATGGGAGTGACGAGCGGAGACAAAACAATGGGGAGAATCGCAGGATGATCCCCTAATCCTGTGAGGATTTCATTGTTCTCACACATCCGCTGTTCCCCTAACTCAATCGAGAAATCGCCTAGCTGGAGCCGTTCCTGGATGAGCGTCGCATAGTGCTGCCAATCGAAAGCGGGAGCCCGACCAAAAAGCGGGATCATGCGCGTTTCGGCTAGCTCGGGAGCGAGTTTTCTGGTTAAAAACGATAACGCAGATGCGCGCATGAACCTATCCCGATATTCTTAATTTTTGATTTTTGATGCATTTTTTTGTCAGATTTTGAGATGGCTTCGTAGGACATACTTGAAATGTAGGCCAAGAAGTCATCTCAAAAGATGGCAAAAAAGGCGCAAAAAGCAAACTTAACGAATATCGGGATAGGTTCATAGATCCATTAACTCCGTTCTTTGCCTCTGTAGCGCGCCTCTAAACGACCAATCCGGAATTTAAAATTCCCCTTTTGGAAGGCATTCATCAAACCAGGTAAATTTTGATTGAATGCAGTCACTGCTTCATCCGTTCCTGAGAGCACGATATTTAAAGAATCGGGCGCCGTCGCATATTTTTCAATAGTTATCGTAGAGCCGTAGAATTTCGATTTGGAAAAGGCGGGAGAATTGAGCAAAATATCGGTCTTTGTCATCCCTCGCGTCCAAGTCATGACAAAAATGGTTCCCACCATTTGATAAAAAAGCGCAAACGTATCTGGATTGAGAAACGCCATCGCCTGTTGCAAAGCAGCCTGCGCTGAAGGGATTGCTGTCTGCGGCAGAGGAGGTAAATGGTGCGCTTCAATTTCTGCCCATTTCTTCTTTTCTTTGGGTTTTTCCTTCTCTTTTTCAATGGGTGGTAGCGGCGGCTCCTCTCTCTTTTTTACCTTTTCGATGGGAGCAAAAGGCTCTTCCTCACGACGGCGAGCAGAAAGAGGGGTCTCCTCCTTTTGCAAAGGAGGAGAAGGAGCGGCAAAAAGAGAGGAAGGGATCTCTTCCTGAGGCTGTGGCCCTTTTTCTCTTTCATAAAGAGGCCGAGATTTTGGCGAAGAAGGCTCTGTCTGCTCTTTCCACGCAGAAAAATCTCCTCCCTTTTTCTTCGGCGTCATCTCTGCAGGACTAGAAGGCATTTCAGTAGGAGTTTCGCTTTTGGAAGCAACCTTCTTGGATCCAGCGAGTCCTTCTTTTTTCGGAGCCGTAGTAGGCTGAAAGGGCTTTTCCAAAGGAGTTTGCTGCGTACTAGGACTCTCTTTTTTGCTGGGAGGTACTTCTGTTTTATCCCATGTCTTTTGAAATTGAGTCGTTTCTTGAAACTCGCGCGTAGGCAGAGGGCGATCAGGCGGTTCATCGATCTCTTCCCAGAACCTGCCCGATTTCGGCAAATCATCCTCCTCGTCTTCCTTTTTCCCCTTTTCTTTAGGCAATGTGGGAGGCGGAAGGGAATAGGCGGGGCTGGGAACGGCTGCTGTCCCTAATTCATCGATGGCCTGATCTTCTTTGGAAGCGGGCTTGTTTGAATAATAAAACTCTGACTGAAAAGGAGTAGGTGCCGCTGTCTCCTCTTTTTTCTGAGGAGCAGGTCCTTCCATGGCCTCTAAAAATTTTTGCTTTCTCTTGGCATTCTCATCGATTTCAGACGCCTCTTCGATCTTTTCAATTTTTCCGATCTTCTTATGCTGTCCTGGTGCGGCTTTATCGGTCGACTGTTGCATCCGATTCGGATCTGCGGGAGGCGTTCCTCCAATGCGGCTACTGCTCATCTTTTTTTCTCTTTCGCGTTTCTTGTTTTCTCATTTGGTGCATTGCAGAGCCCTGCTCATCTTGATCAGAAGCTTCTTTTCTCTCAGACCAGTAGCGCACTTCCTTTTCCCATTCTCCCTTATGCATCTCGAGCTTTTCCAGATCTTTTTTTCTCTGGTACATTTCATGGGTGGCTAAATCGACCTGTTTCTGAGCAAGATCGACCTCTTTTTTCTGCGCAGCTACTCTCTTTTCCTTATCAGCCAATTTTTCATCGACCGTTTTCAAGTAAAATTTCATTTGCTGGATTTTGTCGCTCGTCGTACCGGCATCTAACTCTTCTCTGAGCTGATTCAGTTTGGCAACCCGATGTTCCAGCACCTGGTCTCTTTCCCGAGTTACTTCAGCCAGTTTTTGGAGCGCTTTTTCCAATAAAAGCTTTTTTTCCTCCAACACTTTCACTGCCTGATCAAAACGACTTTTTTTAATCGACATCAATTGCTGAAGGGGATAATTCAAACCGTCTGCCATCTCCTTCAATTTAGCTCACAGCAGCGGCAAAAGCAAGAACCTATCTACTTTCTAAGAATCTGCCATTTATGGTAGCCTAAATACTATTCAACCTATCTTTGAGTAGGTTTTTGAACTTGAGGAGCCAATACCCGATGCAAAAAAAAGGATTATTTTTACGAAAGGCGTTTCATTCCAAAGTAGAGGAGCTCGGCTCCGAACACCATGAATTCAAGCGCCATCTGGGAGGATTTCACCTCACTGCCATTGGGATTGGAGCGATCATTGGCGCCGGGATTTTCGTCATCACCGGGCAAGCCGCCGCGACCTACGCAGGCCCTGCGATCTTCATTTCGTTCATCATAGCAGCCATCATCTGCCTCTTTGCGGGCCTCTGCTATGCGGAGCTCGCCTCGCTCATTCCGATTGGAGGCGGCTCGTATTCCTATGCCTACGTCGCCCTCGGAGAATTTCCCGCATGGATTGTAGGAGTCGCCATCACTGCGCAATACTTAGTCTCCGCATCCACTGTAGCGGTCGGCTGGTCAGGTTACTTCGTCAGCTTACTGCGCGATTTTGGTCTCACTGTATCTCCTTTTTTCGCCAATGCCCCCTTTCTCTATGACCCTGGCACAGGCTGGCACTGGAGCGGCTCTTTCATCAACCTGCCCGCTATCTTCATCGTAGGCCTCGTTGGGTTCTGCATTTCGGTGGGGATCAGCGCCGTGGCCCGTTTCAACAACCTGATGGTCATCATCAAACTGAGCGCCATCCTCCTCTTCCTCTTGCTCGGCATCCCTCACATTACTCCCTCCAACTGGGTTCCCTTCATCCCCGAAAACACAGGCGTTTTCGGCCAGTTTGGCTGGAGCGGCATTCTGCGTGCATCGGGACTCGTCTTCTTTGCCTACCTGGGATTTGATACCGTCTCTTCTCTCGCACAAGATGCGAAGAATCCCCAGCGCGATCTCCCCCGAGGGATTTTGGGGTCGCTCTTTATCTGTACAGCCGCCTACATCCTCACCTCTCTTGTCCTCACGGGCGTTGTGAGCTACACGAAGCTCGGAGTTGCCGATCCCATGTCGGTGGCTCTCAATGCGCTTGGACCCACCTTTTTCTGGCTCAAGTTCATTGTGAAAATTGCCATCGTCGCAGGGCTGGCCTCTGTTGTTCTGGTTCAACTGCTTGGCCAAACCCGCATTTTCTACAGCATTGGCAAAGATGGACTTCTTCCCTCTGCTTTTTGCAAAGTGCATCCCAAGCTCAAAACTCCGCTCTTTTCGAGCATTTTCACAGGCATTGTGTCTCTCGTCATCGCTGGCCTTTTTCCCATCAATATCCTCGGAGAGTTGGTCTCTTTGACCACCTTGTTCCTGTATGCCATTGTCTGTTTTGGAGTATTGGTCATGCGCCGTCGCCATCCTGAGCTGAAGCGTCCCTTCAAGGTCCCGCTCGTCCCGCTCATTCCGATCCTTGGCATCCTTACCTGCGTGGGGCAGATGTGCTTCTTGGATCTAGTG
>JACQAR010000121.1 GCA_016194825.1 Chlamydiia bacterium | reverse complement strand
TTTTTTCAAACAAAGCAGGTTATGCAAGAGGTCTACTGAGCCAATCGGTGATCTTTTGTGCAACGCGGGGGGAGAATAGAAGCGATACGTGCCCCACATCCTCCATCACAAACTGTCTTTCAGCCCGATTGCCGACAAGAGCTGAGCTCTGCGGAATGATGAGGGCATCGGAGCGAGAAGCGATGTGATAAAACCGAATTTTGTCATGAGAGAGGATCTCTTTTTGGATCTGTTGGACCAACTCGGATCCAGGCTCCATCTCGCGTCCATTAGGACCGATGGCCATATGGGCAGTATAGGTGCCGGCTAAAGGAGAGCCAATAGTGATGACATCAGTCACCTTGCCTGCAGGCGCAAAACGTGTGGCATAAAAAGTCGCTACTAGCCCTCCCATCGAATGACCAATGATCGCGACATCAGAGCGTCCTGTCTCTTGTTCAATACGCGCCGCTAACTCTTGGACTGTCTCCGCATAGCTTTGGATCGAGCGAAAGGGATGACCCAAATGGGCGCAATAAACGGGACCAAAGCCCGCAGCGAGCAGTTTAGCTTTGAGATAAAGCCAGGCAGAAGAATCGTGTAAATAGCCGTGGATCAAAATGAGAGGTTTGCCGGGCACAGAAGCTGCACCATAACGGGGGAATTTGCAGTAGCGCAAGGGATGCATGAGGGTCACTACAAAAACAGCCAGGCTCTCAAATGCCAGGGAATGGATCCAGTAAATCAAGCGGCCTAATGGCTTGGGCAAATATTTGGCGATCTGATTGAGGACTTTGATGGCGAGTAAAGTAGTAGATCCGATTGCAATCATAAGAGCACAGCTCACCAAAATCGGATGCCGGCTGATCGCAGCAATGAAAGCAGAAACAGTTCCTGCCGTTGCTAAATAAACGCTCGGCCACCACCCAAGGGGGGCCACTGGCGATGCCATGATACTCACAGGCTCACTGTATCTCATTTTCTGATAGAAGAGAATCCCAATACCCCCGCCAGACAGGCGCATGCTTAGCCAACCAGGTGGCCACTTGGGAAGATCGGTCGTAATCGGCCTGGCGATTTTCGCTGAAGATATAGGCTCCCATATCCATCTCAATGGCCCTCTCCCCTACAAAACCAAAATTGCGGTGCAGATTTGGATCGAGATTCACTAAATGCTTGGAAGCTCGTGACTTAAAGAGATCATGCAAGGATGAGAGTTTCCGTTTCATGACATCGGGATCGGCCGTGGTCTTCAGAGAATCAAAAATCCTCTCCGCTTTTTCTTGGATCGCAAAGGAGGCGTGGTTCAGATCGAGCCAAAGCGTTCTGCCAAGAGGTAGATGGAGGCAAACCCGTGGCCAAATATGGTCTGTTTTCGCCGTATGCAAGGCAATGAGGGCACTTTCTTGCCGGGCATACTGCCCGGCAATCTCACAGGCTGTGTAGAGGCGCTTTTCTTTTTCTTTGGCGTTCATTCTCAAAGGTTTTTGCCGAATTTTCTCTCGAATAAAACAGTAGAGCGGGTTGGCAGAGCCTTCGAAACGGAAGAGTTTGAGCACATACTTCCCGTCTTGGCTGACAAAAACATAGGACTGGGTCCCTTGGCTGAGATAAAAAAAATCTTGGGCGACGAGCTGCTCGCTGGCCTTGGTCAATGGATCTAAAAAACCGTGTGCCCAAGGAGTGACAAGTTTATCGAGCCGAAAGCCCTTGGAGAGCTCTCGATAGGCAAGCGGGAAAAACAATAGGGGCAAGGCAAAACAGAGCGCTCTTAAAGTGTATCGCATAGCGCCTCTGCACGCAGATCAAGCCACTGACAGAGTGCGTCATCTTCCGCAATCAGGCTGCGGATTTGGTGCACCCCTTCCATGAAACAGGTCTTTTCATTTTGGTCTTTTTTATGAAAACTGCCGAGATCGATTTGGTAGAATTTGCCCTCTGCGTAGCCAAAGTTGGCGAAAAAATTGGAATCTCGATTGAAAATCCTCTTCTTGGCCCGAATGAGCAAAAGATCGAGGAATTTGTCCACCATTTCTTGGGATGAACGGGCATCTTTTTGAGCAAGATGCTCTTTGAGCAAAGGGAATGCGAGAGGAATCTTTCTCTGGAGAACAAACATCTGATCATTCAATGGAATAAAAAAAGAGCGCCCCATGCGGTCATGGAGAAGAAGCTTTGGGAGATGTTCTGTTTTTCCCAGATGGAGATAGAGCAGTGCCGTCTCTTCACGCAATTCTTGCGCTGCAATCTGAAAACTATTGAATACAAATGCTTTTCTCATCTCCTTTCGCGCTGTCGATGCACGAGCCCAATTTTTTGCCAGACAGCGCATCCAAAGCTTGGTGCGGTAGCGATCGAGACGGGGCAATTTCAGCACGTATTTGTGATCCTGACTCTCAAAGACGAAGGATTGACGACCTCTCCCCAAATAAAAAAAAGGTTGGGCAAGCGCTTGTGCTACTTCGTGATGCATGGGCGCCGTCTGCACTGTCAAGAAAGAGCAGGGGCCAATACGCCTTAAATCAAAGCCATCTTTGCAAAAATACCAGACGCGGCCTATGCCGAGCAAGAAAGACACGAACAAAAGAAGACGGCAAAACATAGTATTAACCCAGCATAGCAGAGAGAAAGAAAACCGTAGCATAAAACATTTTGTTGAGATACGATAGATCCTCTTTAAACGGAGGACTTATGTGCGATCATTATACCCCCCCACAGCAATATGTGCAGTACCTACTGCCTGCCCATTTTCAGCAACTGGCATCCATTATCAAAATTCCCCCTGCTGAAACCAGCGATTCCTCGTATAAAAGTTTACTGTGCACTCAAGAAGACAAAGATATGATCGACGAACTCATCACTACGCTGGGAGAAAATGGCAAATTGGCCCTTCTGACCATACAAAGCGATGTACGGCGGCTCGGCGCACAGATCAATCATGTGCATCCATTTAAGTTTTTGGCTGTCATCTTCTCAACACCCCGATTGAAAGAGCACATGAAAAACAATATCTTTTCCGATTATTTCAAAAGAAATGGCTTCATGGATGGCCTAGGACCTAGTTTATCGAGAGAAGCACTGAAAGGAAAACTCCATCCCTATATCGACGATTTTGCCAAAGAGGTGAATGTTTCTCCTGACATGCTTCGGCAACTGTTTGACAACCGTCAGTGGAGCGGCTCTGATTGGAGCAACCGCGATTGGGAAAAACTGGTCTATTTCCTCATTGAATCATGATTGACTCGGTGGGAGAATCTCCAATAATCAGTGAGATTCCACAAGAAGAGCCCATTCCTCCTAAATGGCAAACGTTAGGAGGAAATCTCTTTAATCTGATCTGCGTTGCGGCAGGCTGCACAGTCTTTTTGGGCAGCCGCAAACGGAAAATCACCCTCGCAGAGGGGGCTGCAGGCTTTGGGGCCACCCTCACTGCTCCCGCGGGAGTTGTCCAGACAGCAGTTGCTTACGACGATCTTCCATTGACGTATATAGACAACCGAGGGATGCGGATCGATTTAATGGACATCGTCTATGACACCATCCACCGACTTCCGTTACCTGCACTGAAATTGTGGGGCATGGAAGAGTACATGTTAGACAATGATGCTATTTTGTATACCTACCTTCACCCATTCAAGTTCCTAGAAAGGATATTTCTCCACGAACACTTGAAAAAACCGGGCCAGAACTTTTCATTAAAAAAAGTAGTTCAGGATATTTTTTCACCAGAAGTGGGTTTTTTCGATTTCGTCACTCCGAAAAAACAGAATCGATTTTTAGAAGGCGTTTCCCGCGGCATCATCACAGCCAACAATGCCGGAAAGCTGTTCTGCTATATCGAGCCGTTTGCCAAAAAGCTCGGTGTTTCTTCAGATAAAGTGCGTGAGTGTATCATTACCCAAAATTGGCAGGAGCTCGTCGTCTACTTGTGTAAGAGCCCAACGCCGCCTTTGCCTCGAGAAACTGTTCCGCAAAAGGTGTAAAGATTTCAGGGGTGACGATTTTGGCATTCCGGACTCTTTGCAAATAGACGGCGCTCGCCGCTTCCCAACCGGGGATTCCTTTCAAAAGCTGCTCATCGGAAAATTCTTCATTGCCCTTGGTTTCAGAATGGATCCACATCTCCCCTGTACTCACGCTCAAGAGTTCCATGGCAGTCTGACCGCCTGAACGAGTGCAAGTCAGATCGCTGCGGTGGAATAAAGAAGCAATGACATCGTCGCTCTGAAAGCCAAAAGGAATCAGGGAAAAATGGGCTGGATAAGGATGTATGGTATCGAGCCATTCCGCCATCTGTGTAAGAAAGGAACTCTCCCCTTCTATGTACGGCTCACGGAATAAAAACAGATGGGTATTCCCACTTAAGTTTTGGTTCTGGGCCAACTCCGAAAACCGTTTTGCATAATTCAAAGTAGCTTTTGCTGCAGGCTGCGATCCGAGTAAAACAGTGATGACACGATCTTTGGGAAGGATTTTGAAATGGATTTCACCAGGTTGAATGTGTGCTTCAATAGAGCTGCGTCCGAAGATTTTTTTCATCCACGCGAGTTCAGGCTCCGATTTGTAACGGACCATCAAAGAAATAGGCTTGTCAGAGCGTGGCTTTCCCTTCACGCGACGAAAAGCAGTCCGTACATAAGGCTCTTCATACTGGATCGATTCTTCGGTCAATCGGCAGTGTTTGAGCCAAAATTCTTGCGCCGTCTCCCCCTTTTCTAAAAGAGGCGGGATCGTCACCACGCGGATCCATTGTCGACAGCCCGGCGAGAGACGTTTGATGCTTCGAAAAAAGTGGGTTGCCTTTGCCGTGGGAAGATCGACCAACACCTTCTCTACGCATACAGTTTTTTTTCTCCTCTTATTGAAGATCTGCAGCGCGTGGAGAATGGGGAATGTCCCGCATGGTTGTGTGTCGATGATCCGATCGACATCTTCATGGAAAAATGTGGAAAGGGCACGAAAGAACACAAAAGGCCAGCATGTATAGTCAAAGATCGGATGGAACACGTGCAGGATCAGTTTCAAGATCCATACATGGCCTGTTCTTTGCCCTACATTCCAAAACTCAGCAAAGAGATGACCAAAAAATCCCCCAAACCAATCCTTGAGGATATCCTTTTTAATGATGATGGCTGTCGGATCTGCTTCTCGGATTTCTTGCTCTTTAGCATTGGCTGTTTGAAGCAAACCACCGCCACCTGAGGAAGTAATGATCAGAACTTTTTTTGGCATTCTCAGGCACCTAAGATACCGCCTAAGACGAGTAAAGACAACAACCGATTGCCTGACTCGATGAAAAAGAGGCGCAAGGGCTTTTTACACCAGATCACAGCACCGATTTGCGTTGTAGCCACAAACCCGAGCCATGCGCAAAAACCGACAAAAAGTCCATCTTGCACAGTCGTCACTCCTAAATGGAGCTCAAACCAAGAGAGGAAATAGGCCAAAATGAGCGATACGATAAAAGACAAAATGAAGGCGCGAGCATTGGGCTTTACATCGCTCTCTTTCATTTTTGCTAAAGACATCCATTGTGTGCCGAATAACCAGCGCGAATACCAGACATAATTGATGAACATATTGAGAACTGCTGCAATCACAACCACGAGCCAATCAGCACTGAGAGATTCATCCATAAACGAAGGACTCCTTTTGATTGTAGAATTTCCC
>JACQAR010000109.1 GCA_016194825.1 Chlamydiia bacterium | reverse complement strand
CGCCTCGAGGGCAATCTTCTTCTTGAAGGCCGCCGTTCTAGGGGTTCTTGGCTTCTTCGTCATGTTTTATCTCCATGCTCAACGGTTTAAGTAGCATGAAGCAAACTAACTAACCTGTCCAGTTTTCGGGGTCCACTTCACCTTCTGATTTTTGAGAATCAGCAAGAACACCGCAAGCATCAGCTACTGCTTGCATTGCTCTATGCGAAGGTTCGGTATACACCAAAGAAGATTGATTATTCACATGACCCAACGCTCCAGCTACATCGCAAGTGTGAACAAAAAAGTCAAAGGCCACAGCCGAAGGAAGTGAGGAAGGAAGACCGCTTTGCTTCAACTTAGAGAACATACTAGGCCCTCCTTCTATATGCGTCACATGGCCATAATGAGCTAAATTAGCAGTTGACTGAAGCAGTTTTTTAGCAGAAGGAGTGAGTTTATCGAACGTAGGGCACAGATTGGGGTGCTGCTCTAAGATCTGCATAACTTCGCCATGAAAATCATCATGATCAGGAGCTACTGCCCCATAGGGTTTGAAAACAGCTCTTGCTTGTTCGCTCTTACCAATGTCTCCGAGCACAAGCGCAGCTTCCATGGCCTGAGTCATTTCCAATTCGGACATTCCATTGTAGTTTGATTTTACCAATGCAATTCCTTGAGAATGCAGTTTCTCAAAGCTTGTTCTTGAGAGTTTTGCATCTCCTGGTTGCGCTGCTGTAAACTTCTGATAAGCGTTTTCACTTCCATCTAAGATCAACTGCAAACAGTGAAGTGTCATAATAGTTCGGTCAAATTCAATGAACTTCATCCCAAAGAGTTGTTCAGAGTAGGGGCCTTGCATAGTCGCCAGACCTTCTTCCGTTTTGCGCACTTTGGCATCTGCTAACCAGAGAATTTCAGGATATTGTTCAACGCACTTCTGAACCCATGCCGTGCCTTGCACTTCGGAGAGAATTACTGGTTGCAGCTGTTTCGATAGGGCCGTATTTTTATTTTCAGTAGCATATAGGCCCAAAGAAGTTGCCAAAAGCGTTCCAACAAGAAGATATAGACCTATTTTTTTCGTCTTATGCATTGTCGATCCTTGATTGGTTTGAATAGGAGATGAGGCTAACGAAAATTCTCGTTTACTGCCTTGAAAACTCGTACGCATACCGGCTGGAATAGAACTCTGAATATTAGAAGCAAGCGACCGAGTGGATGCCTGACGGGCCTCTGCAGAAGATAGAATTGGGCGAGAAAAATAGGCGCATCCTCGTGGTATGATTCGTGATAAAAAAGACATAAATTCCCCGATTAGTTCAGCAGAAAGTAAATCATCTCTCTCTTCCTCAGGGATATGATTAATCACGGGTGCATACGCCTCCGGAAACATTTTCCCCATTCCATAAAACAAGTGCAAATAATCCGGTTCTCTTGCAAGCCATATTCCTCTGAGAACATATCCCGTGCACTTTTCAGGGTGCTCTTGTCCATATAAAAGCGCTAACGAAGATCCCCAAGATCCTCCAAATACAACCCATTTTTCAATTCCCAAATGGTTTCTTAGCAGTTCTATGTCATTGACTGAATGTTGAGGGGTATTTTCTTCCAAGCAACCGAAAGGCTCTGATCGCATGGCTCCTCTTTGGTCAAACATGACAACATTCCACCGATTGAGATCAAAAAATTGTGCCATTGAGTCATCGCATCCTCCACCCGGTCCTCCATGTAAAATAATCACCGGAATACCGTCAGGGTTACCATAAACAGCATAGAAAAGCGTGTGCAAATTAGATACTTTTAAAAAACCTTCTTCCCTTGCTTTTGCGATTGGATAAAGAGACCGATCAAAGATTTTCTCTTCGCAAGAATGTGGAAATAAAACATCTCCATTTAAATTTGAAAATATAGGTATTAAAACTCCTATCAATGTGATCTTTAGTATACGCATTCTTTTGCTGCCCACTAGGTCCTTAACAAGAATTCTCACAGAAAGTTTTTTAGATCTTTCTTAATATGAGCAAGTGCATCCCTGGACAATTCCAAGCTGTTTTGTCTTCTAAGTAGACTTGCAGTTCATTATACGCCTTCGAGAGGTCTACTGAAACTTCATAACCTTTTTTCAGGATGCTCAAAAATAGCAGGGCATGATTGAAGTAGCGTTTGCGATCCTGTTCGCTCTCAAATCGAATTCCTTTTTCCAGGCGGTTGCCTTGTATATCCAAACTCGTATGTGCGACTTCATAGAGATTGCTTAATGAACTATTCCCAGCTTGCAGGTCTTCTAAAATCTCGATTGTAATACGACGATTTCCTTTGGATGCAGCTCGATTTCGTTCATTATGTTGATGGGAGGCGTCTTCAAACGAATGAATTTTATGAGAACTAATCCTTGCAGGATCATAGGAGTCAATGATGAATATATAGCCATCTTTTTTCAGGTATTGATGAGCTAGCTCAAGCGAAAGTTTTGGATTTTTGAGGTGTTGCAATGTAAATCGATATAAAACAGCATCAAATTGATTCCTATGCTGTTCGTATTCCGTTTCAGCGTCTCCTTCGATAAAAGTTAATCCCGATCGACTAAATTGGGCGTTAGATTGCTCTACAAATGAAGCCTGTTTCTCAACCCCAAAAAAGGTCTTTTCCTTAAATGTCTCTGATAGCCGAGATAAATAGGTCCCATTTCCGCTGCCAAGTTCTAAAATATTTTGCGCCCTTGTCCAGCTGTCTTTCTGGGACAGCCATTCTGCTTCCTGTTCGAAATAGAGATCTGTTTGACCTTTTAGATAGCAATTCCATAAGGTCGGTAGGTCCACTGCTTGAAGGACTTCTTGACAGGTTTGTGCGTCATATTCAGCTAAGTGGTCTAGGTGAGCTTCTGCTCTCAATCCAAACAGCGGAAATAGAAACAACCAACAAAAGAATTTAAAAAAATTGCTCATTCAACACCGTCCCTTCATTTGTGCGTTACCTGCCACATACCTGGCACATGAGGGAGAAATTGGGGTTTGTGCAGATATGCAAACTAAATATAACTCCCTAAGGAAAAAGAATCTGGGTGACAGGATTTGAACCTGCGGCCTCTTGCACCCCATGCAAACGCGCTAGCCAAGCTGCGCTACACCCAGATAAGGAATCGCGGATACCCCCTCAAACGAAAGCTCCGCCTTTTTAAACTCTTTCACGCCGTGCCGAGCACACTCTTCAATGATTTTTTCCAGAGAGTCGCCAGGATTCAGATCGAGAGAAGTGATGTCCACCGAAATCGATGCGGAAAACACAACCCCGTTTCTTAACCCCTTCACCCGAAAATTCGCAAAAATCGCATCTTTTTTCTTCGTGATGTTCGAAAAACGGATCAGATTGTTTTCGCTTAAATTTTTCACTGAATATCCCCTTCACGGTTCTTGTTGGAAGGATAGATTTTAAGGTGGGATGATTCTTTCTGTCAATATACTCAAGAACCTATCCCATTATTCTTAATGATTGATCTTTGTGCGCTTTTAGCCGCTTTTTGAGCCTCCGGCCTCATCAAGATTATCGTCCCAATATGGATTTCGGCCCAAAAATCGGCTCAAAATCATCACAAATCTCAATGTTAAGAATTCTAGGATAGGTTCAAGTGAAGTCAAAAGTCCGGTTAATACTTGAGTACAATCGACTGAGTTGATAGCCTTTTCTTTTATGCCTCAAAATACCGCTTACATGGAAGCCTCCTGGCTGGAGAGGCTCGGTGCTGAATTTGAAAAACCCTACATGAAGGAATTGGAGGCATTTTTATCGACAGAAATGGCTTCCGGAGCGGTCATTTATCCTCCATTTGATCTGACTTTCAATGCCTTCTGTCAGACTCCCTTCGATCGTGTAGAAGTGGTCATTATAGGACAAGACCCCTATCACGGCCAGGGACAGGCACATGGATTGTCCTTCAGCGTCTCAAAGGGAGTTCCTCTGCCGCCTTCTTTGCAAAATATTTTCAAGGAACTGAAAGAAGATCTGAAAGTGCCTCTGCCTCCTCACGGATGCTTAGAGAGCTGGGCAAAACAGGGAGTGCTGCTGCTCAATGCGACACTGACTGTGCGGGCCAATGAACCGAAGTCCCATTATGGCAAGGGATGGGAAGTGTTTACTGACCGCGTTGTCCAACTGCTTTGCGAACGAAAAGATCCTCTTGTCTTCCTGCTGTGGGGAAAGTCAGCATCTGACAAATTCCAGCATATCCAGACAGAAAAAACCCCTTCCCATCATCTGGTCTTGACCGCGGCTCACCCCTCCCCATTTTCGGCACATGCCGGTTTTTTTGGCTGCCGCCACTTTTCCAAGGCCAATGAATTTTTAAAAAAGGCGGGAAAAAAGCCCATTGATTGGTCTATTCATTGAATTCTGATATTATAACAATATATGGCCAGAACTCGATTATCGCTCTTTTCCGTATTCTTCACTTTTTTTGTCGATAATTTGTGTTGGTCGATCGTCTTCCCCATCTTAGCTCCCTATTTTCTTGATCCCCATAATCAGATCTTTTCCAAAGAGACCTCCGATGCAATGCGGACGGCCATTTTCAGCCTATTTTTGATGGCCTATTCGCTGGGGCAATTTTTGGGGGCGCCTCTATTGGGAGAATACGCCGATCGCCACGGAAGAAAAAAAGCATTGGGAGTGAGTGTCCTTTTCACTTTAGTGGGATTGGTGCTGAGCGCCTGGAGTATGGAAAAGGGGTACTTAGTGTGGCTGTTTCTGGGGCGGCTCATTACTGGTGTCTTTGCAAGCAACATGTCGATCTGCTTGGCTGCAGTGAGCGATTTGAGTGAAAACGAAAAAGCACAGGTCAAAAATTTTGGGTACCTGTCGGTCTGTGCCGGACTCTCTTTTGTGTTGGGCGCCTTTTTAGGAGGAAAACTCTCCGACCCTACTGTCAATGTTGCCTTTTCTCCTTACCTACCGCTCTGGATTGCGTCGGGATTGACTGTCATCAACCTGCTCTTTGTGCTCTTTGGCTTTGAAGAGACGGGAGGTGTGCAACCAGACGTAAAGTACAATTTTTTCGAGAGCTTTGCCAACATCAAAAAAGCTCTGAAAACAGAAAAGATTAAAAAATTTTACGCGATCTACTTCCTCTTTTTCTTTTCTTGGACGATTTTATTGCAATTCATCCCGATATTAGTCGTTCGCTCGTTCGATTTTACTGGTTCGAGCATCGGAAATTTGTCCCTTTATATGGGATTTTGTTGGGCAGTCGGCTCAGGCTATTTGAATCGTGTCTTGACGAAGTATTTTTCTCCGTTGGGCGTGCTGGAGTTTTGCCTCGTTTCCTTTACCGCTGTCTGCGCCTTGATCATTTTTCCCAATCACTTGTATGGGGTATTGATCTTGCTTGGATTATGCGTCATTTTGGGAGGATTGGCCTGGCCTCTTTGTACCAATGTCATCTCCAATCTGGCAGGAAAATCGATGCAAGGCAAAGTATTGGGGATGAGTCAGTCGATGCAATCGCTCGCTATGACAGTAGCCCCTCTTGTCGGAGGAGTTGCTTATCAGGGCTATCTCGGACTCCCCTTCCTATTGGGCGCTTTTGCTAGTTTTGTCGCTTCCATCATCTATTTTAGTCTCAAAGATCGCAAATGACCCTTCCTCTGGCTTTACAAGTAGCGATTGAAGAGCATTTGCAAGGAATTTCCCTGACTCAACTGAAAAAAGAGGCGGAAGGGCAATCGAGCCGCTACCGAGGCGGGCAAGGATCGGTATTTCAAAGCGATGCGCAATGTCTTGCTTATCTCGCCAGCCGCGTGCCTGCGACTTACGGTGCGGTAGAAGCTGTATTGCGACAGATGGGCAGCTGGTGGAGAGGCAGCACTTTGCTCGATTTGGGAGCGGGGCCTGGGACAGCCGGCTGGGCTGCATGGGAGTGCTTCCCTTTCCTTGTAAAGCCAGTACTGGTCGAGAGAAGCGCTCCGATGATCCGCTGGGGCAAGAAACTCGCCGCTCATCACCCTGTTCTTGCTAACGCCGAATGGATTCAGGGAGACCTTTTGCGTGACTATGGACCGGCCGATCTTGTGATCGTTTCCTATGCACTGGGAGAGCTGGCTCATCCCCTGCAGATCCTCGATGTGCTTTGGCAATACCCTCTTGCTGTGGTCATTGAACCTGGAACGCCACAGGGATTCGAGCGGATCCGACAGATCCGTACGGAATGGTTGCAACGAGGGGGTTTTCTCATTGCTCCTTGCCCTCATGCCCTGGCGTGTCCTATGACTAAAGGAGATTGGTGCCATTTCTCAGCCCGCATTCCCCGAACCAAAATCCACCGCCTGTTAAAAAGTGGCGATCTGGGATATGAAGATGAAAAATTTAGTTACCTCATTTTATCTCGTACCTCGAGACCTCAGGTTTCTAACCGCATTCTCCGCCACCCGATACAAACTTCGGGACAGGTGCAACTCGTGCTGTGTACGCATTCTGGGGAAATCGAAAAAAAGAGCATCACGCGCAAAGAGGGCGAAATATATAAGGCGGCCAAGCATGCCAAGTGGGGAGATGGATCAATGTAAAGCAGCTTTACATTGGGCCAAAAGAGTGGTATAATTCCTGTGGGTGAAAGATGGAAGGGATTGGGTATCCAGAAGTTTCGGAATTAAAAATTGATTTTTGCGGCGATAAGAAAAAATTTTATTTGTCGGCGCCGATTTTTTCCTCAGCGTGCCGCTCTGTACGGGCTTATGTACATGCGAGAAAAGATCGTGTATTTCAGCCCCACGCCACCTCTTTTCATATTCACAACAATGTGGTCCATCTGACGCAAGAAATACCGTTTCATTGGGGTCCGGTGCGACAGCAGATCTTACAATTTTATCGCTACTGCAAGAAGTGCCAAAAGATGCTCTCGGAAATTGCCATAGAACAGATCCAACAAGAGGCTACTCTCGAATAAATTTCAGCTCTTGAGTTAAGATTCAAAGCATGAAATTTGGTTCTTTCGTCGCCATTCTCACCCCCTTTACTCGCAATCAAAAGATCGATACGAAAGCATTGGTAAAACACATCTTGTGGCAAATCGAGCAGGGAACTGAGGGAATCGTTTGCTGTGGCGCCACTGGAGAGGGCGTTTTGCTTTCAGAGGCGGAAAAAAAACGGGTTGCTCAGATCTGTATTGAGACTACGCAGAAAAAAATCCCCGTGATCGTTGCAACAGGAATGTCGAGTACACAAGAAACGGTCCGACTCACAGAAAAAATGCAGCGCCTGGGAGTCGATGGTTGTCTCGTCGTTACCCCCTGTTACGTCAAAGCTATGCCAAAAGGGTTAGTGGCGCATTATCGCGAAGTGGCAAAAGTAGCTCTTCCGGTGATTCCGTATCACAATCCAGCTCGCACTGCCCAGCGTTTTTCTGCAGAGGTATTTGCAGAAATCGGCGAGATCCCCGGAGTCGTTGCATTGAAAGACTCT
>JACQAR010000107.1 GCA_016194825.1 Chlamydiia bacterium | reverse complement strand
GGCTGACCAAACGCCACCACACCCCAGCTCACCAGAAAAAAGACCAAAAATATCATGGAGAAAATGCCACTGCTCTTTCTCGAGATCTCGTTCCATTCAGCGCGATGAAAATCAAAGCGCCGATGATAGAGAGGTTTTTGAGAAACATCGGAGTCGCCAACTCCCTTTCTGTCCCCTCTAATAGCCAAAAGGGATGAAACAAGAAGGTTGTGGGAATCAATAAGAGGATCAAAAGAGTCGCTCCCAACCGCTCATTCCAGCCCAAAAGGATCAATAAAGCACCGAAAAACTCAAATGCTGTGGACACGATGAGCAAGGCGGGCGCCCAGTGGGCGAGCGACAAAAAGGCGTCTTGCAGCGAGTCGGGCAAGATACCATAGGTAAGCCAGTCATTGAAAATAGAGCCTAAAATCCGCTCAAAATCATCCCAGTGAAACATTTTATTGATAGAGGTGACCAAAAAGATGGCGCTTAAGAGAAACCGAGCGATTGCCTCGGTAAAATTACGCACGAGTCTCATGCTTCTCATGATGGCAAAGAAAGCGATAATTTTCTATATTATTAGGGCAATGAATCCATTTTGCAAGAGACATACTATCCATTTTTTGACCGCGCTCGCGCAGTCGACTGAACCGCTCGATCTCGCTTTGAGCCGCTATTTTCGGCTCCACAAAAATTTGGGAAGCAAGGACCGCAAAACCATAGGGGATGTCATTTACGGCATGACCCGCTGGAAAGGGCTCTTAGATTGGATTGACCCTCAAGGCTCCATCGAGCGCCGCTTCGAATGCTACCAAAGCCTAGATTGGAACAAGACTCTGCAACGCCCCGACATCCCGCAAGCGCTCCGGTGCGGCCTTCCCTTATTTGTCTATGAGAAGCTCCGAAAACAATATGGAGAGGCCAAAGCGGAAGAACTCGGGCAAATCCTCAACAGCCCCGCCCCCACTACGATTCGCGCTAACTTGCTGAAAATTAGCCGACAAGAGTTGATGGAGCGGTGGAAAGACCGGTTTGCCATGACGCCTTGCAAACAAACCTCTGCCGGCATCCAATTTGCAAAGAGAGAACCTCTCTTCACGCTCCCTGAATTTAAAGAAGGGCTCTTTGAAATGCAAGATGAAGGAAGTCAAATGGTTGCGGACTTAGTCGAAGCAAAACCAGGCGATCTCGTCCTCGATTTTTGCAGCGGTTCAGGAGGCAAGAGCTTGAGCATCGCTCCAGCCATGCAAGGAAAGGGGCAGATCTACTTGCATGACGTGCGCAAGCAAGCGCTCCTGGAAGCTAAACGGCGACTCAGGCGAGCGGGCATCCAGAATGCGCAGTGCCTCGACAGCTCCCACCCGCAGATGCAGCGCCTATTGGCCAAGTGCGATTGGGTCTTGGTTGATGCCCCTTGTAGCGGCACCGGGACATTCCGGCGCAACCCAGACCAAAAATGGAAGCTCGACGAGGCCACCCTGGCTCGGCTGACCGCTCTACAAAAAGAGATCTGCCAAAAAGCGGCTTGCTATGTAAAACCGGGCGGAAAGCTCGTCTATGCGACCTGTAGTTTATTAAAGGAAGAGAACGAGCAGCAGCTAGCCTCCCTCCCCTTTTCCCTGCAAAAAACACTTGTCATCCTACCTGAAAAAGAGGGGCCCGACGCGTTTTTTGCCGCTGTGCTCGAAAAAAATTGAAATCCGTGATATGATTTTTTCACTATGAAAACATTCTTTGCACTTCTACTCATCATCGGCTCCTCCCTCTTTGGGAATACCCCGTTTTCTTCCGATCCACACCAAATTGCCTTCCAGAATTCCATCGTAGCGAAAGTGAACGGCAAAACCATTTCGATGCTTGACGTGAAGAAAAAACTCGATCTGTTCTTTCATCGCAATTACCCACACCTCGCTGGAAATGCAGCAGCTCGCTATCAATTCTACCAACAGAGCTGGCGCTCCGTATTGATGGAGATGATCGACCATGAGCTGATTTTAGCCGATGCTGAGACCAAAGAGATCAAATTGAGCGATGGCGAAGTACGCGAAGAGATGGAGCACCGCTTTGGCCCCAACACCATGATCACGCTCGACAAAATTGGCCTGAGCTACGACGAGGCATGGAAAATGGTGAAAGATGAGATGATTGTCCAGCGGATGAGCTGGTGGTTCATCCAGATGCGTGCCATGCAGAAAGTAACACCTGAAGACATCCGGCAAGCCTATCGCCTCTACACGAAAGAACACCCCGCTTACCAAGAATGGAAGTATACCGTCATTTCCGTTCGAGGAGATGGGGCTGGAAAAGTCGCTACCCAGCTCCAAGAGCTTGTCGCAAAAACGGAGAAAACCCCAGAAGAGCTCTCAGAACAGATCAAAGTTTTAGAAACGCCAGATGCCCTCATCCAAATTGCGAATCCCATCACAGCCAACGACAAAGATCTCTCTGATGCCCATAAATCGATCCTGACACAGCTCGCCCCTGGCCAGTATAGCCTCCCTGCCTTAAAGCAATCGATCTACCGCATTTTTTACTGCTATGAAACATCGCAGCACCCTGCGCCAAAATTTGAAGAAATGCTCCCCAAATTACAAGAACTGCTCACACAAGAAGCAGCAAGAAATGAATCGATTGCCTATATCGAAAAACTCAGAAAGCACTATGGGTTTGATGCGAATTCTCTCAAACAAACCCTCCCGGACAATTTGGAGCCGTTTGAAATTCAGTGATCTGATCTCCTTGCTGGGGAATGCGGCTCCGAAAAAAGGGCTCTCCCAAAACTTTCTGATTGATCCCAATATCGTGCAAAAAATTGTTCGCACTGCAGGCGTGCAAGCGGGCGAAACGATCCTAGAAATTGGACCTGGCCCAGGCGCCTTGACCCAAGCGCTTCTGCTGCAGGGCGCAAAAGTCATCGCCGTAGAAAAAGATGCCGCTTTGGCAGAAGCGCTATGGCGCTTACAGACCCCAGATTCTCGACTCAAGGTCTATACCGCTGATATCCTAGATTTTCCGATCCCAAATCAGGCAAAAATTGTGGCGAATCTTCCCTATCACATCACAACGCCCATTTTAGAAAAGATCTTCGCCACCCCCTTTTGCTCATGCACCCTCATGGTGCAAAAAGAAGTCGCAGAGCGACTCATGGCCAAAGCAAGCACCAAAGCCTTTGGCTCTCTCACTCTGTTTTTGCAAGCACACGGCGCCATCACCGACTCTTTTGCAGTGGCAGCCTCCTGTTTTTATCCCAAACCCAACGTAGAATCTACCGTAATCCGGATCGACGCTCGGCCCATCGCCATCGAGAATCCCGAGTCATTTTTTACCCTCGTCCGCCGGGCTTTCCAGCAGCGGCGCAAAATGCTCACTTCTTCTTTGAAAGAGCTCTATCCCACTCTTCTCGTACACAGCGCCTTAGAAACAAGTGGAGCTCGTAAAGATGCCCGTCCTGAAATGCTGGAATTTTCGCAGTGGCTCAGCTTCTATAACCAGCTCAAAAGTTTTTGCAGCCAGCTCCCCTGAATCTCTTCTTTGGCCAAAAGATCGCCCTTCTTCAACACGCGCTGCTGTTCATCGATCAGATGCACCTCTCCCACTTTTTGCCCCTTTTTAATCGGGAAAGAGAGAGCTTCCCAGTGCACCATCGCTTTGCACTGCGGCTCTTCAGAGGGGAAAAACGTGAGCTCTAATTCTTTGGCAAGCGCAGCGCGGAGCGTTTTTTTTGTCTTTGAAATGGGATGGGTCAAAATTCTCTCTGGACCTAAGATGTGTTTTTTTTGCTGTTTTTCTTTAAACGCCGCTTCAAAGAGCCGGATCGCATCTTGGTACCGATTTCCGCTATTCGGACATCCCAAGAGGACCGCAATCAAAACGCGCCCCTCATGTTCGGCCGCAGCCACTAAGGCATTCATGGCATTCGAGTGAAATCCGGTCTTGATTCCAAATGCTTTGGGATAATGGTGGCGCCCTTTTTTCAAGAGGGCATTGAACTGTTTGAGCTCTACTTCTGGCCGCTTGTTCGATTTAGGACAGCGATAGATCATCGTGGAGACAATTTGCCGGAATTTCGGCACTTGTAGTCCTTTTCTTGCGATGAGGCAAAGATCGTAGGCACAGGTATAGTGCTCATGCCAGTGGATTCCGTGCGGATTGCACAACTGGGTGCGCGTACATCCTACCGTCTCTCGCAAGTATCGATTCAACTCCTCCATAAACTGAGGTACAGAGCCCGCATGCGCCTCTGCCAGAACGTTGGCTGCATCATTGCCCGATACGAGCATTAGGCCGTGGAGCAGCGCCTCTACACTCACCTTTTCCCCTTTCATCAACCCCATCATTGTCCCATCTGGGATGAGCAAATGGGGCGCCACCTCTTTACTCAAATGCTTCATTTTCAGTGCATCTGCCGAAACTGTGATGAGCCGATCGAACGGGAGTTTTTGTTGCTCTAGGATGTATAAAAGCGTTGCGATTTTTGTTGTACTGGCGGGATACGCTTTTGAGCGAGAGTCTTTTTCGAATAATACCGCTCCTGTTTCCGCATTCATTAAGATTGCAGAGCGAGCAATCACATTGACATCTAGCGATTTAGAATAGAGCGCAGAAATCAGAGCGAAAAAAACAACAATACGCAACATACCACCAGTGTAGCGCTGCATCGCAAAAGTCATCAAGCCCACTTTTATTCACGAGTTGGAAAGTTGTATCAGGTGATTGTTTAGAAATATAGACAGTCGGGGTTGCACCCCCGCTGGCCCCGCAGGACTGGTTCTGGCTTTGATAACCGGTCGCACCCTGATCACAAAACCGCAAACTGCGGTTGCGGCAGAAGCGTTCCCTACCCCTATCCCCAAAAGACGAAGCGTCTTTCGGGGACCCCTAGGGCGGGGCTGGCTCCTCGCTTCATGCGCCCCGATTTCTCTGCGCCATAACCAGTCTCGGGCTGCGCCCAGGCCCCACTTCGTGGGTCCCCCCGGGGCGCAGATTTTGTCCCTCCGGGTCTTCACAATTTGTCATGAATAAAGAGATTCTTCGTCATTGAAGGCCCAAAGGGCCTCATTCCTGTGCCTCGGGGGACCCACGAAGTGGGGCGTAGGCACAGCCAATCGACTCAGATCGCAAAGCAAAATCGTAGCGCAGGAGAGCACCGCCTCGGAGCGATGGGGGGCTGTGCTGCGCACGCCCCTCCGACGAGCACACGATTTAGCAAAGCGAGATGAGTCGCAAGGGGGCCAGCAGGGGTGCAACCCCGACTGCCTATATTTCTAATAATCTCTCATTTCCCTATACCTATGTTTTTTTATTGACAGAGGCAGAAAAATGGGCTAGCATGAGGTTACGGGGTGCCAGATAACTGAGGAGTATGCGATGCTAAATCCAAATCAGATCGAAGCGGCCTACAAAGAGTTCGTAGAGAACTTGCAGGATTGGGTGCATGATGGAGTCATTCCTATCGATCTGCAATTCCTTCATGATCAACACATTCTGGATTCTCTGCAAGACGACAAAGAAGACCCAGACGATCTCACACAGTACTTCCATGTCGTGGAAGGCGTAGAAAAAGTGACTCTTTTCAACGACCAATTCATCGTTTGGATCGTCCCCAAATCAGAAGGAGAGCAGCCGAGCACTTCTGTATTCATCGCTCTCAACCATACAGACAAGCCCCATTTGGAAGTGGTCTTCACCACCAAGGGAGTCTACAACTCACCACGCTACGTACTGAAGGTCTTACAGCACTTCCTCATCGATATGCTGGAGACGGAAGCGACGCTCACTGCGTTTGAGAAAAACGCTTGATGAACAGAAGCGTATTCCCATCTTTGCGGCGGGTATAACGGATGTCATCGACACATTTTTGCATGAAAAAGATTCCTAATCCTCCTACTTCCCTCTCTTCAAGCGCTTGATCGGTATCGACCTCAGGCGCTTGTTGCAGAGGATTGAATGGCGGGGCAAAATCGGCAATCGAAATTTCGACGTGGCTAGAGGGGATCACTTGAAAAGTCAGCTCTACCACACCGCCTTGATTGCGATAGGCGTGTTGGACACAATTCACAAACGCCTCCTCCAGAACAAGTTCAAGCCTGAGAATCTCCTTTTTGACAAAGCCGACTTGCTGCAAGTGATTGCGAAGCCAAGAAAGGACTTGGGGCAATTGCTCCAGCAAAGCAGGAAATTGGGTCTTTATGCTCATGAATGATGACGAAAGAATTCTACCATTCTACACTCCCTCCTGTCGACGATTTCCAGTATAGACTATCTTTCCACTTGGATCAGACGCTGAGTAGCTGCGGGTAAAATCTACCTGACGTATCTGCGGCGTCCGAGCCTCCGGAGGCAAAGCGGACTCAAAAGTGTCCAGCATCTGAGCCCAAAGGGTTTCAGAGTGTTTGTTTAGAACAATCGTCTGCACCTCATGAAGCAACCGAGGATCAATAGGGCCAAGCTTGCGTATTACTCGGAGCATTTTTGGTGCAGGTTCCTGGAACGTTTTGCCCTTCAATATAACTGCGAGGTTTAATGCCTGACCTCGGTCTAAAGGTGAGCTACCCTTCACTGCCGGCATCAGCGACTCGGTGACCGCCTCTCTGCCAAAATGAGCTGCATACGCAACAGCATATACTTTTAACCAGGTCTCCGGATACCTTCCAACAAGAAAGTTGATTGCCTCAGGTTGATTGTTGTTGATAGCTTTTGCGCAAAAGTCACACTGTAACGCAGGGGGCACCGATATATCTGGCAAAACAGGCAGATATTCGATCCGCCTGGAGGCGAGGATGTTCTGCAATACGTGTGACCCATTCCAACAGTTGATAGAGTTCCCCAACCAGCTTATCATGTCTTGGATCAACTCAAGCTGATGAGGGTGTTGCACTATATGCTC
>JACQAR010000106.1 GCA_016194825.1 Chlamydiia bacterium | reverse complement strand
TTTTGAAGTCGAAAATCGGCTCAAAAGAACCGCAAAATCGACTGAAACCTTTTAATGGGATAGGTTCAATACAATGGATCCAATCGGTTCTGCTTTTTTTATTGTTGTTTGCTATCCCAATCGAGCATAAATATGATAAATTTTTGAGGCATTATTCCTTAAAGATAGTTCCTGAAAATTTAATTGTAGAAGGTTTTGAAGTAAAAATTTACTTTTATGCGTCTGATTTGGTTGCATTGGTTTTGCTCGCCTTTGTAGGTAAGCGGTTGATGCAAAGAGGAGGAGCATGGCTCTGGGCCATCTTTTTGTTGTCGCTGCTATCGATTGTAGCCTCTCCTTTTATCCACTATCCGGTTCCCTATACCCGCTTAGTCCAGCTGTTGACCCCTATCGCGCTATTTTTGTATCTCGCCAATGGCCCCTTGGATAAGCGGCGCCTTTTTTCCATTGCCGCATGGAGTTTCGTGACCAGTGGAACGCTCCAAGCGCTCATCGCCATCGGCCAATACTGGACCCAGTCCCACCTCGGCTTAAGGTTTTTCGGGGAGCAAAAACTCTTTGCTACCATCCCCTGCCCGCCCAATGGAAAGCTGTGGCTTTTCGATTGGGTGGAAAGAATTCCTGTAGAAATTTTTCGGACGATGGGCACTTTGAGTCATCCGAATGTACTGGGAGGTTTTCTTGCTGTAAGCCTCCTCCTCACCTTCCATCTATTGACGACCCAGCGACACAGGTGGCTGATGGGAGCTTATTTTTTACAGCTCTTCGCTTTGGCTACTACCTTTTCTAGGTCGGCGATCTTTGCCTATTTACTCGGAACGCTCTTTTATTTGGCGTGGTGTGTTTTTAGACAAAATGAGAGGCCTTGGAGTGCTGTCCTTGTCTTTGTGGCAGCAACAGCAGCGGTGTCTACCTGTTTTTCTGAGCAATTTCGGTATCGAGGCGGAATTGTGAATACAACGGTCTGTTCGCGTAATTCTGACGAGTTGCGCCATCATTATGAACGGGTCGCATTCCGGATGGTGAAACAACATCCCTGGCTCGGCGTCGGATATGGGCAATTCAGTTGTAAAGCAGCTTTACATTTGGATGATGGAGCGGATAAGTCTTTGGCAGTCAGCGGAGTGCATAATATTTACTTGCGGATATTGGCAGAGACGGGAGTCTTGGCTCTCCTCGCATTTTTGGCTTGGATAGGGACTTTGGTGTGGCGCTCTTTTAGAGCTGCTCCCACTCGGGAGCTGGGGTTGTTATTGGGGGCATTTTTAGCGATCCTTTTCATTGGTGGCTGCGACCATTATCCGCTGCTATTTCAGCAAGGAAAATTGATGTTATTTGGTGTGGCAGGTTTGTTAGCACGGTGTGCTTATGACGGATGAAGAACTAGTGGCATTGAATCAAAAAGGTTTTATTCCGGGACCTTCCGAAACGGAATCAGAATTTTTAGATCGGGTCAAAAATACAGGCAAACATGCAGTCAAGTTGGGAGGGGAGTCAATTCCCAGTTCTCATTGGCAATGGGTCTGTTACCATCTCAAGGAGCGATTTGATTTTGAGCCCCACTCGCTCCCCGCCTTCTATTCGAATCGCCTGCTTGCGCCGTGGCAAGGAGCTGCTGCTTGGATCTTAGAGGGGAAATTGGTCGCGATCCAACTTCGCAAAGCACTGAGGAAAGGCTCTTATTTGGGTCTCTACCAGCGCGAAGAAATCCTCGCCCATGAAGCGGTGCACGCTGCTCGAAGCGCTTTTTCAGAGAAGAAAAATGAAGAATTTTTTGCGTACATGACCTCTTTAGTGCGCTGGCGCAGGATATTGGGCCCCATTATCCAGAGCCCTTGGGAAGTTTGGCCTTTTTTGGTGGCAATGCTGGTAGGGATGTTTTTTCAGGGGGCCCTATTTTTTGCTGCGCTGTGGCTAGGACTAGGGTTTTGCCGTCTGATCCGACAACACCGCATTTTAAAAAAAACCTATCACGCTCTCCTAAAGGTCTCTGACAAGCCTTTTGCTCTGATGTTGCGATTGACCGATACAGAGATTCGGCAGTTTGGTAAACTAGAAAACATTCAAGAATATGCTGAGAAGCAGACATCGCTCCGTTGGCGTTTGATCCGCTTGGCGTATCTGAAGTAAGGGGAGAATTATGGCGCAAAAAAAGCTTGTGGAAATGGGAGAATGGGAAAATCCTAAAAATCGGTTGAAATACTGCCGCGAGCTCGAAATAGGGAACATTCTCTTTTTCCCACAGATCCCCTTTTCTTTTCCTCAACAAGAGATCGATTTTTTGCTCCAGCAAAAACAGGGTTCTTCCAAAGCGCGCAAAAACATTGCCTATAAACCGCAGCTCGATAAAATCACCAACCACGATCCAAAAGATCCTATCGGAGCGCAAAAAATCCACGACATCTTGCGCCACTATTCGAAAGCGGTGACCCAATTTCTGACTCAGCTCCTTTCTCCCTATGCAAAAGAGTGGAAACTCGATTATGCCAGTTTTCGCCCCTTTCAAGAGAAAGGGAGAAAATTGCGCACGCGCGCGAGAAATGATCTGTTGCATATCGACAGTTTCCCGACTCGCCCTATGCATGGGATGAGGATCCTCCGATTTTTTACGAACATCAACCCGCAAGAGCCGAGAACGTGGCTCACATCGCAGCCATTTGAAGAGCTAGCCCAGCAATACGGAGGCGAGAAAGGAGTTCCTTTCCCAGAGTCTCCTGGTTACTCCCAGCTAGATCGACTCCAAAAAAAACTCAAACTTTGGCTCAAGCAATTTGGCTTCAAAGTTCCGATGCGATCTCCTTACGATCAGTTCATGCTACAATTGCACCACTTTTTGAAGGAGAACGACTATTTTCAGAAAAATTGTCCGAAAGATCGTTGGGAATTCCCGCCCAATTCTTGCTGGCTCGTTTTCACGGATCAGGTGTCGCATGCCGCTCTTTCAGGGCAATATGCTCTGGAACAGACGCTTTTGATTCCGCAGAAGGCACTTCTGCAGCCGGAACGCTCTCCGGTGGCGATTTTGGAGCGCCTTTCCGGGAAGAATATGGTCGATAGCGAGCTGATCCAATCTTGAGCTGTTTCCGGTATTTGGCAATAGTACGTCTGGCCAAATGGACTCCTTGCTGGCGGAGTCGCCCCACCAATTCTGCGTCGGTGAGCGGCGTTTCCTCTTTTTGAATCAGCTGCTGCAAGAGCTCCTTAGCGGACTCTGCCTCTGGCGAGTGGCTCAGTAGTGAGCGCAACGCTAGGATCCCGCGCGGTGTCGCCGCGTATTTGCCTGCAATGACCCGCGATAAAGTGGACTCGTGCAGACCGAAATGCGCTGAGAGATCCCGCAAACTCAAGAGGCGAAGGGGCCCTCTTTGGCTCAGATAGGCCCCCTGATGTAAAGCCAGGAAAGATCCGAGTCGGAGGAGCATCTGCTGTCTTCTGCTGATGCAGTGCGACAGGCACTTCGCTTGGGCAAGCCACTCTCGCACCACCTTTTTCTCTTCGCTGGAAATTCCTTCTAGATCATAGCTCAGAATCGTGAGCTCGCAGGCATACGGGAGTTCAATTTTCCACTTCTTGCCTTCCATCTTGGTCAATAGAAGATCCGGATAAATGACGGGAGCCGCCTCACTTTGGTAGACAGAAGCTGGCCGAAAGGAGAGCCTTGCCAGTTCGCGTACCGCTTCTTCGAGATCGATCTTTTTTCGGATGGCTGCATAGCGTCCCTGCAGCAGTTCGGAGAAAAAATCCCGCACCATTCGATCGACAGCGGTCCCCTGTAATCCTTTGGTGCGGATCTGGATGCAGAGACACTCCTGTAAATTCCGGGCAAAAATCCCCGGAGGGTCAAAGGTTTGCAATACGGCTAGTACGCTTTCTTGTTCGAGCGCCGCCTGTTCTACGAAGCCCCTTTCATCGAGAGAGTGCAGTAAGTCTTCGGCGATCTTGCGGTCGGCTTCCAGAGAAAAAGCTTCCCGGATCTGCGCTCGCAAGTGCTCATGCAACGAAGGCTTTGCCTCCACCTCTTGCTGCAGGGGAATAAAAGAGGAAAAACGGGGAGGTATCCATTCGAGCAAAGGGTTCCGGTCCACTTCTGCGGCAAGCCACTCAGTCAGCTCTGTCTGAGTCATTTGCACGATTTGCATCGATTGCCGCAGCGAGGCATTCAGCACGAGCCGCCGCTCCATCCCCATCTGCAGTTTTAAGGATTTTGTTGTCATATGGTTTCCCAATAACACAAAAAGTTCTATATTTCTTCTTTATGAATCCTCGGGCTGCTGTTTTTTGTCATAACGGATTAGGAGACGGAGTGATCACTCTCGTCCTATCGCAGAACCTGCATCTCAATGGTTGGAAGGTACATACGTATCAAAATACCATCGGTTCGATGCAGAATTGGTTTCCCCATCTGCCTGTTACTTCTTATCCGAAAATCGAGGATCTTCCCAACATTTTGAGCAGCTACGATTGGTTTTTTGTGGCCCACAATGACACCGATCCCTTTGTCTTGAAGCTGATTGCAGAGGGGAAAAGGCGTTTTCCGGACCGTCTCAAAGTGATCTATCTCTATCCTTCTCCCAACATTGTGAATGAACCGTATTACTCCGATTGCCAGATCGATCCCACTCTTCCGATTCCAGAGAATTTGCAGCGTTTTTGCCAAAACATTCTCCATTTGTCCAAAGTGACCAGCACCAATGGCTTTATTCCTCCTGAAGGGCTCGTCTACCGCAAGCACAAACAGCGGGTGGTGATTCATCCGACGAGTGCGCGAGAAGGGCGCAACTGGCCCAAACTCAAGTTTCTGAAGCTAGCGGCTTTTTTGAAAGGCCAGGGGTACGAGTCCATTTTCGTGCCTGGCGCGCAACATCTTTCTGAGTGGCAGATTGAGTATCCGACCAGAGTTTTTGAGAACTTGGATGAGTTGGCAAGATTCATTTATGAGTCGGGATTTTTAATTGGGAATGACTCTGGTCTTGCCCATTTAGCTTCGGCGCTGGGTATCCCGACGCTCAGTATTTCTCGGAGGAAGGCGTGGGCGAGATTCTGGCGGCCTGGTTTTGCGACAGGAGTGGTGGTGACCCCCAGTTCTTGGATTCCGAACATCCGGGGTTTTCGCCTTCGCGACCGTCAATGGAAAAAGTTCGTCACCGTTGGCATGGTGCAGCGCGGCTTTGAGCGGTTATTGCAGGTGGTGGAACCAGCGAGTTATTAACTACTCACTCATAACCTGCTTTGTTTGAAAAAATCGGAGATTTTTTTGATGATTTTTAGAAACTGCTTGCAGTTTCGGATCAAACGAACGAGCCGACTTTTTAAAGTCGGCGAGAGAGAGAGCGATAAAAATCAGCGAAAAAAGAACGATTTTAGCAAACAAATGAGGTTATGCAAGAGGTCTACTATTCACCGCCACTAGCTTTGCATACTTAGCCGCCAAGTTGCGGGTCAGATTGTGGCTTGGGAAATATACCTCGTACGTTAGCCCAAACGTCCCTTGATAGGCCTTCTTCACAATCCCCTCGCCAAACTCCTGATGAAGCACGCGGTCTCCTGTTGTAAAGCCAGAGTAGTCGCTCTCTTCTTGGATGGTGTGCAGTACTGGAGAGAAGTTTTGCAGATATTGCGCCGGGACCTCTTTCAAAAAGCGAGAAGGTTCCATCCGTTGTTCTGCTCCCCAAGTAAAGCGATAGAGCGACGAGCAGAGGTAAAGATGTCGCTTGGCTCGCGTCATGCCGACGTAGCAAAGGCGCCGCTCTTCTTCAATGGCTTCTTCCGAGTCTTTGGAGTTGATGTGAGGAAAAAGATCTTCACAAAGACCAGCCAAAAACACGACGTTGAATTCTAGCCCTTTTGAGTTGTGGAGCGTCATCAGCTTGACAGACGGGACATAGTCGTCTTCTTCTACATGGGCATTGAGCGAAAGCTCTTCCAAAAAGCGGGATAGCGAAGGCTGGGGTTGCTCCTTTTCCCACTCGGATGCTTTTCCGATCAGTTCATTCAGGTTCTCTTTGCGGTCTTGACAGGTTTCAGCATCTTCTTCGAGATAGCTGAGATAGCGGGATTCAGAAATGGCTTCGGAAATGAGCTCGTGCAGAGGGATGCTTGGACGCCTAGCACGCAGATGGTGGATGAGTTTGACATAGTCGGTGAGGCCTTGCAGCTGTTTGCCACTCAGCTTGACGTCCGCGTGCGGTCGTTCCAATAGCTGTTCGGAAAAGGTGAAGATGGGTGTGCCGTTTTTTGAGGCGGCCAGCGTGATTTTCTCAAGCGTTGTGGGTCCTAGTCCTCGCTTTGGCAAATTGATGGTGCGGAGCCATGCCAAAAGATCGGCGTTGGAAATCACCATTTTGAGTAGCGAGAGGATGTCTTTGATCTCGCGCCTCTGATAAAACGAAAGCCCGCCAATGAGTGTATAGTTGATTTTGCGTGACAACAGAGCATCTTCAAACGCCCGCGATTGGGCATTGGTCCGGTAGAAAATGGCGATTTCATTGAAGGAGATGTGTTGGTCGAGGGCGTGCTTGAGGATCTGTTTCGCGACAAAGTCTGCTTCAGCTCGCTCTGTTTGTGCGATGAAGATGCCGATTTTGTCGCCCTCGCCGATTTGACTCCAGAGCTTTTTTTCGTAGCGATTGGCGTTGTGCTGGATGAGGGCATTGGCCGCTTGCAAGATGGTATTGGTGCTCCGGTAGTTTTGATCGAGGGTGATGATGCGAGCTCCAGGAAAATCAGACTCAAAGTTCAAGATATTTTGATAACGGGCTCCACGCCAGGAATAGATCGACTGGTCCGGATCGCCCACGGCAAAAAGATTGTGGTGCTGCTCAGAGAGGAGCTTTGCGATGTGGTATTGGGCGGCATTGGTATCTTGGTATTCGTCAATGAGTAAAAAGAGCCACCGCTTCTGGTATTCTTGCCGCACGCTTTCGTGCTCTTTGAGCAATTTGACAGTGAGATAGAGAAGATCATCGAAATCCAGTGCTTGCGATTCGCGCAACTTCGTTTGGTAGAGATCGTAGACCTCTGGATAGGCTTCGATGTTATCCGAGAGGTTGTTTTTTGCAGTGGAGATTGCATTGCGAATCTGACGCAAGAGTCCCTTTTCATTGCTGATATTGAGCTGCTCAAGACACGATTTGAGCAGTTTTTCGCTATCCTCCTCGTCGTAGATGGTAAAATCGTTTAGATAGCCCAGATGCCCAATCGACTCGCGCAGAATCCGAGCGCCTAAGCTGTGAAAGGTGCAGGTGAGGATGTGGGCGCTTTTGAGCATGCGGATGCGCGTTCGCATCTCTTCAGCCGCTTTGTTGGTAAAGGTGACGGCAAGAATATCAGAAGGGAGAACGCCGATATCGAGAAGATGGGCGATCCGATAGGTCACGACGCGTGTTTTGCCGGAGCCTGCTCCTGCCAAAACGAGCATCGGTCCTTCAATGTGTGCAACAGCTTGCTGTTGCTGCGGATTGAGTGATTGCATAGTTCAATAGTTGTGTGACTTTTTCAAATACTTGTGTCGGTGTGAGGTCTGCTAAACAGCGGTTATTGACACAGGATGCATAATGTTTGCCTGCATAGCAAGGGCGACAGCTCAGATGCTCTCCGCCCCAAAGGACAGTCACCTTTTCTTTAGGAGATACTTTCTCTTGGGGATGGGTGGGGCCGAATAACGCCAAAGTAGCGCACTGCGCCCATTTAGCCAAGTGCAGAGGTCCTGAATCGTGGGTGATGAGGAGGGAAGATTCTTTGAGCAGAGATAGGGTTTGGATGAGGCTCTGTTTTCCCAAAAAAGAGTGGATGGGAATTTCTGCAAAGTGCGGCAGGACCCAACTGTCGGTTTCACTGCCGATGAGGGCGACTTCCACAGGAAGTGTAGCTAAGAGCTTGGCTAGCTCCGCATAGTGACTGATGGGCCAGCGCCTGAGCGCATCATCGGCGAGTACATTTTTAGCACCACCCGGTGCTAATAGAATGAGCGGTTTATCAGAAAGGCGCTGTGGTGGTGGCAACAAGAGCGGGGGGAACTCTGCCTGAAACTCACTCGGCCCTTCTTCTTTTGTTAAAAGTCTCACCGCCTCTTCGGCATGATAGCGGCTAGGGATGGGATAGGTTCTTTTTCCCCCGGGTCCCCAATGTCTTTTGTCTTTGCAGCGAACGACGGATGCGATGAGTCGGTACCGCCGGTCGGCGTGCAGCGTAAGCACTTGGTCAAAAGATTCTCTGAAAAGGGTGCGCCAAAGGGAAAAAAGGGCTTGGGTTTTTTGGCGTAAGCTGCCGGCGAGGAGCTGTTTTTCATCGACGATAAGGTGCCGGTCGACGAGTTGGGTCAATGCGATGAGGGGCGCTGCGGCTTGTCCAGAGACCCAGGTGATATGGGGTTGGGTATGAAGACGGTGGATCGCAGTGAGGATCGGCAATGCCATGACGACATCACCGATCGCTCCAATTTTTACGATGAGAGTTTTGTGCACGGAATCAAATGTAAAGCTGCTTTACATTTATACTCAAGCAAACTCACTCCGCAATGCGTGCCTGTCTTAAGACATTCGCCCAGACAAACCGGTTGATGTCGGTTTTCATGGCCGTTGTTCCATAGACTAAGACGTAGGTAAAATCTCCTTCCTGGATGAAGGTGCGCAGGTAGCCGTGCATGAGATCGACCGTGCCGTCTGTGAATTCCCACTCGATGAGAAAATTATTCTTGTTGTTGTCGATGACTTTGAGTTGCAGGTCATGGTTGGGCAAAAATTTCTCATCGATGTCGAACGATTTTTTGAGGGCGTCCAGACTCAAGGTTTCTTGGTCTTCTTTGCCTTTGGTAAGAAGAGCCAAAAATGTCTCTAACGCATCCCCTTCACGGTGAGTATAGGCCTTGATAATGGAAACAGTGTTGGGATCGATGTCTTCATCGTCTTCGTCGTCATCAAACCGGGTGTTCTGATCGAGCTGGGTGAGCATTTTCCACGCATATTGGGAGGGGGGAAAATCAACTTCCAGAGGTCCTATATTTTCAGCAGACAAAGTGATGCCACAGAACATCATAAGGGCAAAAAAACTATTTCTCATGGTTAACTCCTTGTAAAGAAGTGAACCATTGTATAGGAATCGGAAATTATTTCAAAGAATCGGTTTGCGCAGTTCCCCTTCTCGCAGCCCGAGGTTTCCGTAACGGTGGTAGTCGATACTGAGTGAGACTTCTCGCAAGTAATGCAGGAGTTCAAAGCGACCAGTGGCCAAGACGGGGGCATCGATGATGTGAACGCCCGAATGAGAGGCGGCAAAGTGGAGTTGGGGGGAGGCGTTTTGCACTTGGCGCACCCGTTGGGTGCGGCCTGTTTTCACTTTTTCTAAAAACAGATCTTCAGGCTCTTCGACGACACGGAGAATGGGGACGAGTTGTTTCCAATCGAAGGGCGATTTGTCATCGGTGCTGATTTCGAGATCCGCTCCGCAAGTGAGAGCCGCAGCACAGACGCGCAGGATATCGAGTGGTCGCGAATTTCGCTCGACGCGCAGCACAATCGCTTTCCGAGGAACGTAACGGAAATAATTGTCTTGTCCCACGATTTTCGCTGGATCGCGATCTTGCCTCATTCGCTTCCACCAGTAGGCGTAATTCGAGACGCTGGCTGTCCAAAGACCGAGCTCTTCTGCACTCAGGTCGAATTCCTCCAGAAAGCCGGTCAGGCTATTGACCCACTCATTGACGGGATGTTTTTCTTGAGGCAAAGAGACTTGGCTCAACTTTAAAAATTCGCGCAGATAATTGGGTCCGCCTGCCTTGGAACCGTTGCCGAAACTGCTCGCTTTGGTCCCGCCAAAGGGTTGTCTGCGGACGATGGCTCCTGTGATGTGGCGGTTGATGTAGAGGTTGCCTGCTTCGATGTGCTCGATCCAATACGATTGCTCTCGCTCATCGAGGCTATGGATGCCTGAGGTGAGGCCATAGGGAACGGCGTTGGCGAGTTCGACGGCATGCGCTAAATTATTGGCGCGCATCAGTCCTAAAACGGGCCCAAATAGTTCTGTCATGTGGGTGAAGCTATTGGGGCGCACCCCGAGTTTGATGCCGGGAGGCCAGAGATTGGGATGATGCGGATGTTGTTTGGGTTCTAAGAGCCACTCTTCCCCTTCATCGAGGGTGGTCAGCCCGCGCAATAGTTCGTTGCGCGCTTCATGGATGAGCGGATTGATTTTTGTATCGAGTTCCCAAGGAGTGCCCACTTTGAGGCTAGCGGCGGCATTGCGCAGGTGTTTCCGAAAGTGGGGATCGTCATACACTTCGGCTTCTAAAATGGCCAAAGAGGCGGCAGAACATTTTTGCCCCGAATGGCCAAAGGCCGATTGGAGGAGGTCTTTGATGGCCAGATCGCGATCGGCAAGAGCTGTGATGATGAGGGCATTTTTCCCTCCTGTTTCAGCGGCAAGGTCAATATCGGGGCGCATCTGCAGAAACTTGCGAGCAGTGGCTGTTCCTCCAGTGAGGATCACTGTTTGGATGCGAGAGTCGCGGATCACCTGATCTCCCATGGCTTCGCCCGAGCAGGGGATGAATTGGAGCACATCTTTGGGGATGCCTGCTTCCCAAAAGATCTGGGCGAGATGCCAGCCGACTAAGACAGTATCAGAGGCAGGTTTAAAGAGGACGACGTTTCCGGTAATCAGCCCTGCGAGGATGCCGCCTGCGGGGATCGCGCAAGGGAAATTCCAGGGTGGGACGACGAGGGTAGTTCCTTTGGGTTCGCATTGCACGCTGGAAAAGCTGTTCATTTTCCCCATTTGTCGTCGGTAGTATTCTGCAAAATCGATTGCTTCGGAGACTTCTGCATCGGCCTCGGAGAGGGTTTTTCCACCATCGAGCATCATGGTGCCGATCAGCTCTCCTCGTTTTTCTCGCAGCAGGTGCGCGATGCGAGCGAGGAGTTGGCTCCGGTGTTCTATGCTGGTAGAAGACCAGGAGGGGAAGCTCTTTTCAGCAGCTACTAGAGCGAGAGTGATGTGTTCTTTATCAGCTTTCGCATATTTGTATAGTGGGTGATTGGGCTGAGAGGGGCTGTATCCTATGCCTTCTTGGTTCGTTTGGATTTCTCTGCCTCCAATGACCAGGGGGATGGGAGAGGGGTTGTGGTGCTTCCAGTGATGAGAGATCTCTTCGGCCCATTTCCGGTTTGCCGGGAGAGAAAAATCGGTATCCGATTCATTTTCGAAGGGAGAATTGGGATCGGGAAGAGGAGGTTGGATGAGCCGATTTTGGGTGCGGCGCGGTTTTAAGGAGGCGTTACTCATCTCGTCGCAGCTCTGTAAGAAAAGAGAGGTCTGACTTTCCCACGCCTCGCTGCCTGGTTTGAGGTTGAAGACGTGTCGCAAAAAGTTTTCCAAGCCGGTGTTTTCGTCGAGTCTGCGGATCAAGTAGGCGATGGCGTGCTGGAATTCTTCACGGGTAGCAACAGGGCAGTAGAGGAGGATATCGCCCGTTAATTTTTGCACCACTCGCCGGATGTGATCGGCCATGCCTTCGAGCATTTCAAAGCCGACGTAAGGCTCCACTGCATTTTCCAAGCGAAGCAGCATGGCATAGGCGATATCAAAGAGGTTATGGCTGGCCACTCCGAGTCGCACGGCGCGGGCATTCTCCGGAATGCATCCATACGTCACCATTCGCTTGTAATTGGCATCGACTTCGAGTTTTGTGCTGTAGGGAGCTTGCGGCCACCCTTTGAGGGAAGCTTCGAATTGCTCCATTGCCAGATTGGCCCCTTTGACAATGCGGATTTTGATGGGCGCACCGCCTGTTTTGATGCGCTCTTTGGCCCACTCAGTCAGTTTTTTCTGGATGTTGTGGGAATCAGGCAGATAGGCTTGGAGAACGATTCCTGCGGAATATTGTTGGAATTGGGGTTCGTCGAGCACTTTTAAGAAGGCCGCAACGGTGAGATCGAGATCGCGGTATTCTTCCATGTCGAGATTGATGAATTTGGGCTTGCTGTGTTCCATCGCCGCTCGGTACAGAATGCGGAGCTTTTCGGCAATGGCCTCAATGGTGGAGCTATAGGCAACGAGATTGATTTGGCTGTAGAGAGTGGAAATTTTGACAGAGACGTAAGTAATATCGGGATTTTGTAGGTCGTCGAGGTAAATTTGAAGGCGAGTCTTGGCCTCTGCTTCACTGAGGATGGCTTCTCCTAAATGATTCAGGTTCTGCCGCACCCCTTCCGCTTGTCTTCCCTGTAGATGTTTGTGTAAAAGCGCTGGCTCGCCGGGCAAAATGACGCGAGCAGTCTCTTTGCGGAGCATAGTCGCTGCGAGTGGAACTAAGAATTGAGAAAAACGGGGGCCCAAGCTTTTAAATGCGAGTAGTTCTGCTCTTTTGATCCAGTCGAGATAACGGGGAGTGCCGAACTGCTGCAATAGAAAGGTCATCTGATCGGCGACTCTATAATGTGTGTGGCTCCGGAAACACTGGTCGGTCATCGCGGTAGTGAAGGCTTTTCCTATGGGATCTCGCATCAAACGAGAAAGCTGTTCTTGGACAGAGCGTTCGTGAGCGAGCATCGTCCGATTGGCTTCGCTGAGCATGAGAGCGGCCAGATCGATGGAAAGCCTTTTCCGTTCGACTAACGTTTGCGGGTTGCCTTTGACGCGGTCGAGAATCTCAATGGCTTCGTCGAAATGGGAAGAATGCATATAAATAGATATAGCAGAAAGCTTTTTCTAAATGTATCATCAAATTAATGACGACGTGGCTCTGTTTTTTTCTCGCCCTTTGCTCCCTGGCTTTTGGGTCGGTTTTTTTAGGTGTTGATCGATTTTTTGAAGAGCAGAAATATGTAGGCTGGGAAGAAAAAAAAATAGCCCTCCTCATCAACCACACCAGTGTCGATCGAAAGCTTCATTCGACTCTCTCTTTGTTTCGAGAAAAAGGACTGGAGATTGCGGCTCTTTTCTCTCCCGAACATGGCTTGCAAGGACAGCACTATGCCAATGAGTCAGTGCAGCATGGACATGTAGGGGGCATTCCGATTTATAGTCTACATGGACAGAGCAAACGGCCTAACAGCGAGATGTTGCAGGGGATCGATGCCATTGTGTACGACATTCAGTGCACAGGAGTGCGCGCCTATACGTATCCGACGACTCTTTTCTATATGATGGAAGAGGCAGCTAAGCACAATATCGAAATCATTGTCTTGGATCGCCCCAATCCGATCAATGGGCTCATCGTCGATGGTCCGATGCTCGATGAAAAGTGGCGCTCTTTCATCGGCTATATCAATGTCCCCTATTGTCATGGGATGACGATCGGTGAATTGGCCCGGTTTTTTAATGAGGAATATCAGATCCATTGTAAGCTCACCGTGATTCCCATGAAAGGATGGAAGCGCTCGATGAGCTACCGCGATACAGGGCTGCATTGGATCCCTCCTAGTCCCAATGTGCCTGAGCCTGACACCCCCTTATTTTGCCCTACGACCGGGCTTTTTGGTGAGCTGCATCTGGTCAATATTGGGATTGGCTTTACATTGCCGTTCAAAGTGGTGGGCGCACCGTGGATCCGATCGGTAGAATTTGCAGAAAAGCTCAATGCGCAAAAGTTGCCGGGGGTATTCTTTCACCCCTATCATTTTCGCCCCTTCTGGGGGCTCTATAAAGGGGTCGATTGCCAGGGCGTATTGATCCAGATCACTGACCGAAAAATCTATCGCCCCTTAGCCGCACAGTATCTGCTTTTGGGGATGTTAAAAAGTCTGTATCCCAAGGAATTCATGAGTCGCATTTCTGAGGCGGCAAAAGATCTTTTTTGCAAGGCCAATGGGACAGACGCCATCTATGAAATTTTGACGAAAGAGCGCTTTCCTGCTTGGAAACTCATCGAATTTCAGAAAGAAGAGAGGGCGCAGTTTCTCCTGAAAAGGAAAAAATACCTCCTTGACTATCCAGATTAGCAATGGTTAGAGGAGCTTGCTAAAACCGTTGACAAAATCCTTTGGAATTGCTATAGTCCGAGCCAAATTCATAGGAGTATTTGTATGCGAGAAAAAAAGATTCAGCCTCTTGGCAACAAGATCGTTGTGCAAAGACAAGAAGCGAAAACAACCAAAGGGGGCATTCTTCTCCCTGAAACAGCTAAAGAAAAGCCCCGAGAAGGGAAAGTGATCGCGGTCGGTCCAGGTCGGATGGATGACAAGGGCAAGCAGCATCCGGTTGAGCTCAAAGTCGGCGATCAAATCTTGTTTTCTTCCTATGCGGGTACCGAATTCAAAACAGCAGATCAAGAGTATCTGATTTTGTCTGAAGAAGATGTCTTGGCAATTGTGAACTAAAGAGGCGCACTATGGCAAAAATGATCCAATTTCATGAAGAGGCGCTCAAGTCCGTCCTCAAAGGTGTAAAGACCTTAGCAAAGGCTGTCATCGTCACTCTGGGGCCTAAGGGACGTAATGTCGTCATTGGCAAAGATTTTGGCTCTCCTTCTTCCACGCGAGATGGCGTTAGCGTTGCCAAAGTGATTGCCCTCAAAGATCCGTACGAGAACATCGGGGTACAGTTAGTCAAAGAGGCGTCGAGCAAAGCCTCGGATACTGCTGGCGATGGAACGACGACTGCGATTGTCCTTGCAGAGGCGATGTTTTCCGAAGGAGTGAAAAACGTCGCTGCAGGTGCGAATCCGATGGATGTAAAACGAGGGATGGATAAGGCGGTTCACGCTTTAGAAAAAGCGCTGAATCAGTTGGCTAAGCCCATCAAAACTCCCGCAGAAATCCAACAGATCGCCACGATTTCTGCTAATAACGATCCAGAAATTGGCGCCATCATTGGCCAAGCCATGGAAAAAGTGGGCAAAGATGGAATTGTGACTCTCGGTGATGCCAGGGGCATTGAAACAACACTCAATGTCGTAGAAGGGATGCAGTTCTCTAAAGGGTTTGTCTCTCCCTATTTCGTCACGAATGCTGAGAAAATGGCTGTCGAATTTGACAATTGTTCTATTTTGATCGTCGATAAAAAGCTCTCCCATGCAAAAGAACTCGTGCCCCTTTTAGAAAAAGTGATGGCAAAAGGCTCTCGTCCTCTTCTCATCATTGCGGAAGAGATCGAAGGCGATGTGATGGCGACTTTGGTATTGAACAAAGTCAAAAATGGGATGCCTCTTTGCGGCGTGAAGGCGCCGGGATTTGGCGATCAGAGAAAAGCTCTTTTGCAAGATATGGCCGCAATTACAGGCGCAACCCTCATTTCAGATGAATTGGGGTACAATTTAGAAGAGGTGGATCTTGAAGTGCTGGGCGCTGCGAAAAAAGTGACCGTATCGAAAGAGACCACGACCATTGTCGATGGTGCAGGTAAGCCGAAAGAAGTGGAAATGAGAAAGCAGCAGATTAAGGCACAACTCTCTTTGCCCAATCTTTCGGACTATGATCGAGAAAAGTTAGAAGAGCGGCTCGCTAAATTGGCCGGCGGTGTTGCGGTGGTGAATGTAGGTGCCGTGACTGAGACGGAAGCGAACGAGAAGAAAGATCGCATTGATGACGCTTTGCATGCAACGCGTGCCGCTGTTGCGCAAGGCATTGTCCCAGGAGGGGGTGTTGCTCTCATCCGCGCTGCGAAAGCGCTCGATGCGCTCAATCTGAGTGGAGACGAGGCAGTTGGCGTCATGATTGTGAAAAAAGCATGCTTTGCGCCCGCTGCGGCTATTGCCCGCAACTGCGGCAAACTTGGAGAGAGTGTGGCCGAGAAAATCGGGGAAAAAGAAGGCGCCTGGGGATATAACGGGCTCACCGATCAATTCTCTGATCTCGTCAAAGATGGAGTGATCGACCCTGTGCTGGTCACAAAAAGCGCCCTAGTACACGCTGCTTCCGTTGCAGGTATGATGCTCACGATTTCTGCCATGATTACCGACAAGCCCGAGCCCAAGAAAAAGACTGCTGCTGCTCCAATGCCTAATATGGGCATGGGTGGCTTGGGAGGTATGGGCGGAATGGACTTTGGCGGCATGATGTAAGGGTACGGGAGCTCTTGCGAAATGGCGGCTCTCTCAAAAGAGAGCCGCTTGTCTACAACGCCTTAGACTGTAGCAGACCTTAGGTCTCGTGCGAGCGTTAGGCTTGCGTGAGTACCTTGGAATATTTCTTTGATTGCGGCGTATTTGTCTGGATTCATGAGAGTACCCTCGCTGATTCTCTTGTCGCCGTCGGTCTTAAAGTTTCTCTGCTCAAAGACTCCTTCCTCTTTTGCCGGCTGATTGTTGAATTTTTGAAATACAGAAAGGATACGTATTAACTTAACACTCGGATCGTTGATGCAAAACAAGATATACACTCGTCCGTGCTGATCGGTTCCTTTGAGGCTGCCGCTATTAGGCATCATGGGGCCGAGGTTAAAGCAGTCGGTGAAATTGTCTGTATCGGTTTCTACTTGGAGCTCTGGCATTGCTGCGAGGTTTTCTTCACCCACCGCATCTACAAGCGCGGCAGGAAAATCGTCTTTTGTGAGTGGGCTGCGTGCTGCTGCAACGGACATAGGAATCTCCTTGTATGAAGTTGGTTTGAATTTGAAGTAAGAGACTTTATGCTGGGGTTAGTTTTAGTACAAGGGCACCTGAAAAAGAAAAAAATGGATTTGCTCGCTCGATTGGCTGCGTATCATCCCACTGCCGAAGAGGTCGTGACCAAAGAGCGGATGATGGCGTTCATTCAACAGTATCCCGATTGCTTTGAGCGCACCCTGGAGATCGGGCACATCACGGCATCAGCTTGGCTCATTTCCCCAGATAGCGCTTCTGTGTTGCTCACGCACCACGCCAAACTCAATGCGTGGTTGCAGCTCGGAGGGCATTGCGATGGCGATCTCGATGTTCTGCGCACAGCGCTCCGAGAAGCTCGCGAAGAGTCGGGGATTGAGGCAATTGAGCCGGTGAGGGAAGACATTTTCGACATCGACATCCACTCTATCCCCGTATATGGGGCTATCAAGGAGCATCTCCACTACGATGTCCGGTTTTTGCTGCAGGTAAAAAGCCAAGAGCCGTTCGTGGTCAGCCATGAATCAAAAAAGCTCGCCTGGTTTCCCAAACGATTGGGCGCTCTTCCGACCCAAGAGCGCTCAATTTTGCGCATGCATGAAAAATGGTGCTGTTCTGTATGCTGAAATACCTGGTTCCTCTAAAGCGTTTCAGCTAATAGAGTTTTGTGTAAATGTAAAGCGGCTTTATACTGATCGTGATTCAAAAACCGGTTCTGCCGGCGTCGGACAACCACCGCTTTTGAGCCCGTCTGCATCGCTCAACTTATTCAAGTTGAGCTGAGGGGTCCCCAAAGACGCATCGTCTTTGGGGTGAGGCTTTGACGCCGGCTTCGCCTGGCTCAAAATCGGG
>JACQAR010000105.1 GCA_016194825.1 Chlamydiia bacterium | reverse complement strand
CCGGTTGGGGAAAAACTGCTTTTCTTGGATCCACAAACACCCACAATTGCTCGCACAAAATATTCAGGTAGTCACCTCATGAGCATTGCGCACAAAGTACATCAGCTTCTCAGACAAAAGAATAAAAAACTCGCATTGGCTGAATCTTGTTCTGGAGGCGCTATTGCTGCGCGTCTCGTCGCGATTCCCGATGCCTCGCAGTTTTTACTCGGTTCCATCGTTGCCTATTCTCCTCATTGGAAAGAACAATTTCTCCAAGTGAAAGGAGAATCGCTCCGACAATTCGGCCCTGAGAGTGCGGAAGTAGCAGAAGAGATGGCCGAACAACTCTTGGCGCATACAGCAGCCGATTATGCTCTGGCTGTTTCCGGATTTGCCAGCCCTCCGGGGATTGTTTTCATCTCAGTTGCTGAGCGAAGCTATACACCCATCACCACGAGGCATGAGTTTGTCGGAACAAGATCGGAGGTGATCCATGCCATTGTAGAGGCAGCTCTCATAGTACTTTTGGAAAGGATTTCAGCATGAGTTACGCTCTTCTTGATAGCGGCAATGGGGAAAAATGGGAGCAGTTTGGCCCCTATTCGCTCATCCGTCCTTGTCCGCAGGCCATTTGGAGGCCTTATCTCTCCCACTGGGAGGCCGATGGACGTTTTTCTCGAGACAGTTCTGATCGGTGGACCTTTACCAAAAAGCTCCCGAAAAATTGGACTGTGCATTTCCAGGGGGTCACTCTACAGATTGCTCCCACAGACTTTGGGCATCTCGGATTTTTCCCTGAGCACGCCTGTTTATGGCAGTGGATGCGGAGTAAGATTGCGAAATCGCATCGCGTGCTCAACCTCTTTGCCTATTCGGGTGCTGCAACGCTAGCGGCTGCCCAGGAAGGAGCAGAGGTGTGCCATCTCGACGCGTCGAAGGGCATAGTTGATTGGGCGCGTGAAAACGCTCGTCTCAACCATCTGGAACAAGCCCCGATCCGTTGGATTGTGGATGATGCGCTCAAGTTTCTCAAGCGAGAAGAAAAGAGAAACTCCCGCTATGAGGGAATTTTGCTCGACCCTCCCACATTTGGCAGAGGAAGCAAGGGAGAGGTCTTTAAGATCGAAAGAGACCTAAGTCCTCTTCTCGAAGCATGCAAGGCGGTACTTTCCTCCCATCCTCGGTTTCTCATCTTCTCGTGCCATACGCCAGGTCTGACACCGCTCGTGCTCCACCATGTCGTAGAGCAAATCTTCCGAAAAAAAGCAGAGATGGGAGAGATGCTTCTTGAATCGAGCCAGAGCTATTCGATTTCGAGCGGCTCTTTTATCAGGATTGCCTATGACTAGAATCACCAGCTTGCAAAACGAGCGAATCAAAACCTGCGTCAAATTGCGCGAAAGGCGCTTTCGAGAGGAGAGCGATCTTTTCCTCATTGAAGGGTACCGAGAGCTCAAGCGTGCCCTCGATCAGAAGAGAAGGGTGGAAGAGCTCTATGTCTGTCCCGATTTTTTTCTCGGAGACAATGAAGGGCAGCTGATCGACCAAGCAGCAGCGCCTATTTTTTTTCTGACCAAAGAGGTCTTTGCCAAGATTTCGTATCGAGACCGTCCTGACGGGATTTTAGCGATTGCCAAGCAAAAGCATCTCTCCTTGGCCGATCTCGACGCCCTGTTAGCCAAGCACCCAAATCCGTTTCTCTTGGTCGCTGAGAGCATTGAGAAGCCGGGCAATCTCGGGACCATTCTCCGCTCTTGCGATGCGGCAGGAGTGCAT